>NZ_AZRI01000031.1:0-21831 GCF_002895585.1 Petrotoga sp. 9T1HF07.CasAA.8.2
GATTGCATTCTCCCAATTTCTTGATGTCGTTTCTAGTTTAGCTAGGTGGGAGTATGCATCCCCAAGGTTTTTTTGAACCCCAGCATAATCTATTGGGAATCGTTCAAGGGTATACACCTTCAGTGCTTCTTCATAGGCTTTGATTGCATTCTCCCAATTTCTTGATGTCGTTTCTAGTTTAGCTAGGTGGGAGTATGCATCCCCAAGGTTTTTTTGAACCCCAGCATAATCTATTGGGAATCGTTCAAGGGTATACACCTTCAGTGCTTCTTCATAGGCTTTGATGGTATTCTCCCAATTCCCTTTTGTTGCCTCTATCCCAGCAAGTTTGATGTATGCATCCACAAGATTTTTTTGAACCCCTGCATACTCTTCTGGGAAGCGCTCTAGAATTTCAACCTTCAGTGCTTCTTCATAGGCTTTGATGGTATTCTCCCAATTCCCTTTTGTTGCCTCTATCCCAGCAAGTTTGATGTATGCATCCACAAGATTTTTTTGAACCATTGCATAATCTTTTGGGAATTGCTCAAGAATTCCTACGTTTAGCGCTTCTTCATAGGCTTTGATTACTTTCTTCCAATCCTCTGATGCCCTCTCAACCCAGGCAAGTTTGATGTATGCATCCCCAAGGTTTTTTTGAACCCCAGCATAATCTATTGGGAATTGTTCAAGAATTCCTACGTTTAGCGCTTCCTTATAGGCTTTGACTACATTCTCCCAATTCCCTTTTGTTGCCTCTATCCCAGCAAGTTTGATGTATGCATCCACAAGATTTTTTTGCACCATTGCATACTCTTCTGGGAAGCGCTCTAGAATTTCAACCTTCAGTGCTTCTTCATAGGCTTTGATGGCAGCCTCCCAATTCCCTTTTGTTGCCTCTATCCCAGCAAGTTTGATGTACGCGTCCACAAGATTTTTTTGAACCCCAGCATACTCTTCTGGGAAGCGCTCTAGAATTTCAACCTTCAGTGCTTCTTCATAGGCTTTGATGGTATTCTCCCAATTCCCTTTTGTTGCCTCTATCCCAGCAAGTTTGATGTATGCATCGACAAGGTTTTTTTGAACCATTGCATAATCTTTTGGGAATTGCTCAAGAATACCTATTTTCAAGGCTCCTTCATAGGCTTTGATTACTTTCTTCCAATCCTCTGATGCCCTCTCAACCCAGGCAAGCTTAATGTATGCATCCACAAGATTTTTTTGCACCATTGCATACTCTTCTGGGAAGCGCTCTAGAATTTCAACCTTCAGTGCTTCTTCATAGGCTTTGATTGCATTCTCCCACATCCCTGATGCTACCACTTTTATTTTAGCAAGACTGAGGTATGCATCCCCAAGGTTTTTTTGTACTATTGCATACTCTTCTGGAAAATGCTCAAGAGTATAAAACTTAAGTGCTTCCTCATAGGCTTTAATTGAATTTTTCCACGTTCCCGACGTCGCTTGTATTTTAGCAAGATTGTTGTATGCATCACCAAGATTTTTTTGTGTGATTGCATGTTCATCAGGAAATTGCTCAAGAAACCCAACTTTCAGGGCTCCTTCATAAGCTTTGATTGCATTTTTCCAATTCCTTGATGTTGTTTCTATTTTAGCAAGTTTGATGTATGCATCCACAAGATTTTTTTGCGTGATTGCATATTCCTCCGGGAATCGCTCAAGAATCCCAACTTTCAACGCTTCTTCATAAGCTTTGATTGCATTTTTCCAATTCCTTGATGTTGTTTCTATTTTAGCAAGTTTGATGTATGCATCCACAAGATTTTTTTGCGTGATTGCATAATCTTCTGGAAACCGTTTAAGAATCCGAACTTTAAGAGCTTCCTCGTAAGCTTTTATTACATTCTCCCAATCCCCTTTTGTTGCCTCTACCCCAGCAAGCTTAGTGTATGCATCTACAAGATTTATTTGAATCATTTCATAGTCTTCTGGAAATCGCTCAAGAGTATACACTTTAAGTGCCTCTTCGTAGGCTTTAACTGCATTCTTGCAATTCTCTGATGTCGTTTCAGTTTTTGCCAATCTGGTGTATGCATCGCCAAGGTTTTTTTGTACTATTGCATAATCTATTGGGAATCGCTCAAGAGTATACACCTTAAGGGTTTTTTTGTAGGATTTGATTGAATTCTTACAATTCTCTGATGCCTTTTCAAGCCCGGCAAGCTTGGTATATGCATCACCAAGATTTTTTTGTACTATTGCATAATCTATTGGGAATCGCTCAAGAGTATACACCTTAAGGGTTTCTTCGTAGGCTTTGATTGCATTCTCCCCATTCTCTGATGTTGCTTCTATTTTAGCAAGTTTGGTGTATGTATCACCAAGATTTTTCTGCACCATTGCATACTCTTCTGGAAAATGCTCAAGAGTATATTCTTTAAGAGTTTCTTTGTAGGTTTTGATTACTACTTTCAAATACTTTGATTTTTCTTCTTCTAATTGAATATCAGCTAATTCCTGTGCTCTGTTTTTAATTTTAAATAATACGTCAGGAACCTTTGAAAAAGCTGAGACCATAATTTCAAATACGTTTAATTCTGTTATTGTTGTTTCTAGTTTAATTACATAGTCTAAATATGCCTCGTCAACCCAAATTTGATTATCTTTTATTAATTTAACGAATCCTTTCTCTTCTAGAGTCTTGATATGATCAGTCCATTCAAAATCTTTTATTTTTAAACCATCTTTTTTAGAGACGATTTTCACCCATTCTAGAGGAAAGAGCAAGTTTCCTTTATAACATCCACATATGTATAGCTTTTTTAGCGCTTTTAAAATATTCTTCTCAACTGATTCAAAAGTTTCAAATCTTTTTTCCAACTTATCCAAAGGCATGAAAATAGATCCTATAGTTCCATCAAATTTAATTTCCTCCCACTTTTTATTAACTTCAGAGGCAATCTTTTTCCCTTCCGCCGTTGGTATTTTGTTAAGCTCTATCTCCCTCTCGAATATAGTTTCTGAATTTATATTCTTACTTAGCATCTTCTGTTTTACTTTTTTTTCTTCTAATCCTGAGCGACAAGTAGCAATAATAAACACATTGTTCTTTTTTGAGATTCTAAAAAAACGCTCAAAATTTTCTTGATCTACAAATCTATGCAAATCATCAATAAACAGAATTTTTGGTCTCCAAAACGCTAGAGAGTGGGGGAGTGAGATCTCCTTGTCTATGTCATTGCATCCTGCAATTATTACACTATATGGAGCCTTTAAATTAATCAGAGCTTGATAGGCTGCTCTAGTTTTACCACTTAATGGAGGTCCCTTTATGAGTATATTTTCCTTAATATTCAAACTTTCACTAATCATTTTGTCTTCTTCTCTTTGATAATAGTATGGATCAAATGGACGCTCTTTCAACATTTCTTCCGGCTTAAGCAATGATGATTTTTTCCACACAAGCTTATCCAATGCTTTGAGCCTTTTATTTCTTTTATTGATAGATAAAATTAGTGTAATAAAAAGAGGCCATCTGATTCCAATAAGCTTTATAATAATCTTGAACATAATTTCTTCCTCCCTACCGCCAGTCAAACTGTCTTTTAACGTTCAATACACGAAAATGAAGCTAGATGAGATCGGTTATAAACCAGGCCTATCAAGTTTTTTCTTATCCAACCCTCCTCTTTCGATTTTAAAAAATCGTCGAAAAAGGAGGTCGTACAAATGTAATTATACGGTAACTCTTATCAACTCTACTTCGATTTCGTCTACTCTGATTATATGAAAGAACCTTCTGAATTTAAATATTCCTTGTTCTAATCGATATGATCGATTAGAACAAGGAGTTTAGTTCTTTTTATTTGGACTAAGTCATCGTTTTTAAGGCTCTTAAAGGCATCAAACAGTTTCCTCCATACTCCAAGGAAGCTTACAAGAAAAGTACTCAAATTGAATGGTTATTTTCTGAGTTAGCTTTGTGCAATTATCCAATATTTTAGTTTTTTCTTTCCTTATTTTCCTTTAACCCTCTTAAAGTGTTTTCTTTCGTTTGACGCGGTTTTTAACTATTCTCAAGTGTGTATTGCATACTACAATTATTTCACAACCTAAAACATTTCTCCCTTCTTAAATGAATTAGAGAGTATTCTCACTAACTCTTTCTAAATGAAATAGAATCATCTATTCACCCCTAATGTATTTTTTCTCGCCGTTAGGTAGTTTGAATTTAACAACGACTCCTTTTTGAGGTTTTTCATAACCTAAATATATTTTATGTACATTAGATTGATTAACTCCTGATTCTACACCTTCCGCTGAAATGTGTGCTTCAAAAGGATCTTCGTTGTAGACAAAAACGGTAACTTCTAACTCTTTCATAAAATCCCTCCAATCAAAGATATTTATTAAATTCAAAACAACTTTTGAGAATCTAAAAGTAAAGTCACTGGACCATCGTTGACAATATTTACTTTCATATGAGCTTGAAACTCACCTTGTTGAACGTTTATAGGGTATTTTTCTTTAAGGTAGGAAAGAAAATTATCGTAAAGAACTTTAGCTTTCTCGGGAGTTGCCGAATCAGTGAAGGATGGTCTCCTTCCTTTTCTACAATCACCATATAAAGTGAATTGAGAGACAACGATCATATCCCCCATAATATCTAATAAAGATCTATTCATTTTATTTTGATCATCTTCAAAAATTCTAAGATTTACAATCTTATCAGCCATCCAACTAATATCTGATACTTGATCAATTTTCGAAATGCCCAAGAAAACCAGGAGACCTTTTTCTATTTGAGCAACAATGTTATCAGAAATGGTTACGGAAGCTTGTGATACTCTTTGAACCACTGCCCTCAAATTATACCCTCCTAACAGAATAAACACCTTTAGAATTTTTCAATTTATTACTCAAAAGACTCAGATGCTTTAAATTCTGAACAGCTAAATATATCCTAATATTAAGATAATTAGAATTATTTGTCATTTCGAATTTTTCAATATGTCCACCTTCATTATTTATAACATTTCTAACGTTATTTAAAACATTTTTACTTTCCACATCAATCATTAATACCGTAGAAAATTTGTTTTGATTGAGTTCGTTCCACTCAACATTTACCTTCTTACTATCATCAATATCCTGAATATTATTACAATCTTTTCTATGTATGCCGATGCCTCTACGGGTTATCACACCAATAATTTCATCACCTGGAACAGGCATACAACATTTAGCAAAATAACTTTCGACTCCTTCTTCACCATCAACAAGAACGGAGATCCCTTTCCTACTTGAGTTAGTTTTTTCGACCGTAGTGATTGTTTCCTCTTCTTTTTCATTAAGGGTAAAAATATTTCTAATAGTATTAATACTGATATCTTCTAAAGATAACTTAATGAAAAATTCGTCGTCACTTTTTATATTGTATTTAATATAAAATCCTATTTCTTTCAATTTCTCAAGAATTTCATCCATAGAAAAATTAAGTTTTTTAGACAGCTCTCTAAACTTGTCTTTGCCTCTTTCTATTAACTCCACTTCGTTTTTTTGCCTGTAATATTTTTTTATCTTTGATATAGTCTTGGGAGAATGAGCATATTTTAACCAATCAATACTAGGTCCTTGAAAATTCCTATTGATCAATATCTCTACTATGTCCCCAGTCTGTAATTTGTAAGAAATAGGGACTAATTTACCGTTGACTTTCGCTCCAGAAAAATGATTGCCAACCTCAGTATGAATAGCAAAAGCAAAATCAATAGGTGTTGCTCCTCTTGGTAAATGGATTATTTCTCCCTTTGGTGTAAATACAAAAGTTTCTTTTGAAAGAAGATTCGTTTCGATATCTTTCAATTCAAAAGCATTTTGAGCAATATACCTATGTAATTCCATAAGATCAGTTAAAAATTTCAACTTTTCCTGACTAACACCCTCTTTATAGACCCAATGGGCAGCTAAGCCGTATTCAGCTTCTTCATGCATTTCCCAATCTCGAATTTGAATTTCCAAAGGATCTCCTTTATGGGTTATAACGGTGGTATGCAGCGATTTATAACCATTGAATTTAGGGGTTGCAATGTAATCTTTTATTCTACCTGGAACAGGGGACCAAATAGAATGAATTATTCCCAACACAGCATAACATTTATTCTGATCTTCAGTAATTATCCTAAGAGCTATGTAGTCATATATTTCATCTAAAGTTTTTCCTTTTCGAATCATCTTATCCCATATACTATATAAATGCTTAGAGCGACCTTCAACCGTCGCTTTAATTTTCTGATTATCAAGCTCTTGTTTAATAATCTGCGCGTATTCGTTCAATCGATTTTGCCCAAGTCTTATTTTTTCCTCGATTTTAGTCTTTAGATCAAAATATGTCTCAGGATACAAATACCGAAAAGACAAATCTTCCAACTCTTCCTTCATCTTATAGATACCCAATCTATGGGCAATAGGTGCGTATATTTTTAAAGTTTCGTCGGCCTTGGCAATCTGCTTTTTTCTATCGACGAATTCTAAAGTTCTCATGTTATGTAATCTATCTGCCAATTTAACGATTATGACTCTTATATCCTCGGACATAGCAAAAAGCATCTTTCTGATAGTTTCCACTTTCTCTAAAGATTTCATGTCATTTTCGTTTAGCCGCTCATTGAGCTTTAAATTGCTAATCTTAGTGACACCTGAAACTATATTAGCAACATCGATCCCAAAAAGTTCTTTTATTTTATCTATTGAAACACCACAATCTTCAACTACATCGTGCAAAAGACCCGCTATAATAGTATCCACATCCATTTTTAAACCTGCGAGTATCAATCCAACACTTTTTGGATGCTCAAAAAATTCCTCACCAGAATCCCTAAATTGACCACTATGAGATGTTTCAGCCAATTCATAGGCAGTTTTTATTCTTTCTTTTTCTTTTTTAGTAAGCTTCACATTTAATAGCTTTTCTACTTCTTTCTCATAACTTTTCGATTCAATCAACATAATCAAACACCTCTTAACGATTCTTAAAAATAATTACTTAGTTTATTTAGAGACATTACAATACAATTATAGCACAAATTCTAGAAATTTAGAAAAGGATAGAAGCTTAAAAAATTTATCAAATTGTAATAGCATTTTTATTTTTAGGTTCATCAATTATGGTTAAATATCAATGAAAGTACCTCCTTAATATTTCTTAATATCACTTGATTTTACCTAAAAAAAAGATTGTTATAATAACATCGAAAACATAAATTAAGGAGGGAAATATTGTGAAGAAAGTATTATTAACGTTTGTTTTAGTTGGTATAGCTCTTTTCAGTTTTGCAGAAACACTTGTTCTAAAAGGTTCAAACACGATCTTTCCAGTAGCTCAACTTTGGATTGAAGAGTTAAAAGATATGTATCCCGATTTAACAATCACATTGGAAGGTGCTGGCTCTTCAACCGGTATTGCTGCTTTATTCAACGGAACAACAGACATTGCAAACTCAAGTAGATGGCTTAAAGATTCTGAATTAGAGCAGATGCATGAAGAAGGTAAGTACTTCATTCCCGTTGTTTTAGGATACGATGGAATAGCAGTAATAGTTAATCCGAATCTTGGAATTGATGATATCACTATAGAAGAATTGGCAAAAATTTACACTGGTGAAATCACACGATGGAACCAATTGAGCCCTAATTTACCAGGTCAAAGAATAGTTGTATATTCAAGAAACACAGCCTCAGGAACCTATGAAACATTTGTGGAAAAAGTTTTAGAGGGTAAAAGGATGACTCCAACAGTTCAGATGTTAGAATCTACCCAAGCGGAAATACAAGCAGTTGCACAAAACATGTATGCTATAGCTTATACAGGTGTAGGTTACGTAACTGACGATGTAAAAGTTTTATCGGTTGAAGGTGTACAACCAACAAAACTGAATATTTTAAATTCTGTATATCCAATCTCAAGACCATTGTATATGTTTGTTGATGCTACAAACGGTTACCCAGAAACTGGTCCAGTTAAACAATATTTGACATTTGGACTATCAAAAAGAGGTCAAGAGTTAGTTGAACAAGCTGGTTACGTTGCAGCATACGGATTTTAAAAAGATTATCTTTTAGAAGGAGTGCTTTATTCGTGAATAGACGAGATTTAAAAAATATCGCAAATCAAAGTATAATCACAGCTGTTGCAATGGTAGGAATTTTGGCATTAATTGGTCTATTCATTTTTATCATAAGAGAATCACTTCCAGCCCTGACAGAAGTTGGGGCTGAAATTTTTACCAGTAAATATTGGTATCCAACATATGATCCACCAGAGTACGGAATGTTAGCAATGATAGTAGGTTCTTTCATACTAACAGGATTTGCCTCTATTATAGTTATACCCGTAGGGTATATAATTGCCTTTTTCTTGTATGACTATGCCACGAACAGGGAGCAAAGAATTATAAAATCAGCGATAGATTTGTTATCCGGGATCCCAACTGTTATAATAGGTTCATTCTTATTCATTTATATTTCACCTATCCTGATGAATTTCGGTGCTTGGTCAGCAGGTAATTTGCTTTTGGCAGCTATTGGATTATCAATTTTATCTCTGCCATACGCTGCATCTCTCATGCAGGAAGCATTATCATCTGTTGACATCAGTTTAAAAGAAAGCGCCTTAGCCTTAGGAGCAAGTAGGTTCACTGCCGGATTTAGAATAGTAAGCAAAGCAGCCCTATCAGGAATTTTGAATTCAATAATTCTAACTATAAATAGAATCATAGGAGAAACTATTGTTGTATTGATGGTTTCGGGTGGAGCTGCCATAATTCCTAGATCAATTTGGGATCCGGTTAGACCTTTGACCGCTACTATTGCAAGCGAGATGGGGGAAGTACCGATAGGAAGTACTCACTACTCTGCGTTGTTTACAGCGGGTTTAATTTTGTTAACGATATCTTTTATTCTTACGATGATATCTAGGAGAATAACGAGGAGTTGGAAAAGTTGAAACAGCAAACTGGAATAGATTCTATTATATCACTCATTTTCAGAATTATAAGTTATATCGCCTTTGGCATAATATTGTCAATAATCATAATAGTAATAGTAGATGGTGCAAGATATTTTACTCCTTCTTTTTTTGTAGAGTACCCCAGCCAAGGTATGACTGCAGGAGGAATTGGACCAGCTATATTGGGAAGTCTATTGATGATTTTTTTTATCCTGTTATTTTCAATACCAATAGGAGTTCTCACTGGTACATTCCTATCTGAATACGGCCAAAAATCAAGATTAGGAAGAATAATTGACGTATCCGTAACCTCGTTGTCCGGTGTTCCTTCTGTTGTCTATGGATTGTTTGGATTAGCACTCTTTTCAATAACTCTTGGATTTGGGACGTCGCTTCTTAGTGGAAGTTTAACTTTGGCGATAATGACTTTACCAGTAATATCATCATCAGTAAAAGAAGCCCTTGCCTCTCTACCAAGGGAACTAAGGGAATCAGCCTATGCATTAGGAGCAAAAAAAACTGAAACTATTTACAAAATACTATTTCCTGCAGCAAAAAATAGAATAATAACAGCAATATTAATTGGTGCAGGAAGAGTTATCGGAGAAACCGCTCCTGTCTTATTGACTGGAGCAGTTTTCTATTCAACTAAGTTACCAAACTCTTTACTCGATCCCGTTATGACTCTCCCAACTCATATATATTTTATAACCATGGCTTATGGTGAGAGTGCTCAATGGATGGCAAAAGCAACTTCCGCATTCTTAATATTACTTATTTTAGTAATATACTCTATAGCCTTTAAAATAAGAGGAGGAAAACAAAAAAGTTGAATACAGAAAAAGAAATTGTGATAGAAATCAAAAATTTTAATGGTTGGTACGATCAAAAACAAGCCTTAAAAGATATAAATATGGAAATCAAAAAGAAAAGAGTCAGCGCAATAATAGGACCTTCGGGTTGTGGAAAATCAACGTTGTTGAGAAGTATTAATAGAATCAACGATGAAATTCCAGGCTATAGGACAAGCGGAGAAATAATATTTGAGGGGAAAAATGTATACGAAAATAACATTGATTTATCAACGCTTCGAAAAAAAATTGGAATGGTTTTTCAAAAACCTGTTCCTTTTCCGATGTCTATTTATGAAAACATTGCCTTTGGAATAAAATTACACACACCAAGAAATAGTAGAAAAATGGATGAAATCATCGAAGCAGCACTAAAAAGAGCAGCTTTATGGGAAGAAGTAAAAGACGACCTCGACAAACCAGCGAACTCACTTTCTGGTGGACAACAACAACGTTTGTGTATTGCTAGGGCTATCGCCATTGATCCTGAAATAATCTTATTGGACGAGCCTACATCTGCCCTAGATCCTATAGCAACGCAAAAAATTGAGAATTTAATTGAACACCTGTCGGAAAATTACACTATAATCATTGTTACACATAACCTAGCTCAAGCCATTAGAATATCAGATTATATGTATTTTATGTTTCAAGGAGAGCTTATCGAATCTGGAAAAACAGAAGACATTATAAAAAACCCTAAAGAACAATTGACAGAAGATTATTTAAATGGTAGAATTAGCTAAAACTTTAATAAACAAGCAAACAAAAGAAAGTATATAAGGAAAATAGGGAGTGGAATAAATGGATTACACACATTTTGAAACTGAAATGACACGATTAACAAGCGAAATATCCAAGCTTTTAACTGTAGTTTTAAGATCCTTTGAAAATTCTATTAAATCGCTAGAAGATAAAAACCTTGAATTAGCCGAAAAAGTCTTAAAAGCGGATGATCAAATAGACGAATTAAACCGCCAAATTGAAGAATCAGTATATCAAATTGTAGCAAGGTATCGACCTTTAGCTAAGGATTTGAGATACGCAGTAACAATGATAAAGTTTGCAAACAATCTTGAAAGGATAGGAGACCTTTCATGCAATATTGCAGAAAAAACTGAAACCTATGCCCATGTTGATTTAAAGGACATTGTAAATAATAAAGAAATAAAAAAGATGTTCGGTATATCTTTAGAAATGATAAAGGACTCGTATAAAGCCTTTGGAGAAAAAAACATTCAACAAGCAGTTAAAATATGGAAAAGAGACGACGAAGTAGACGACCTAGAAAGACAAATTCGAAAAATAGCTGTGCAAAAATTGGAGGATGAATCATTCAACAAAGAACTTATCATACCTTATATATTGTTGGCTAGAGACATAGAGAGGATCGCTGATCACGCAACAAACCTTTGCGAAGAAATAGTTTACATAGAAACAGGCAAGGAAATCGAAGAGTATCTATAAATGGAGGCTTTTTCATGCCTAAAGTATTAATTGTTGAAGACGATGAAGACATAAGAGATATATTAAAAACTTATCTTCGTTTAGAAGATTTACAAATCTTCGAAGCCGGTACCTTATCACAAATGAGAAATGTTTTAAACAAAGAATCAAACATCGATATAATCTTACTAGATTTAATGCTACCCGATGGTAACGCAGTTGATGAGTTACCAAAAGTTCGGGCTTTGAATAGAGAAATAGGTATAATAATCATTTCTGCAAAAAATACAGATGGAGAAAAAATCTTGGGAATTGAATCAGGAGCAGATGACTATATCACTAAACCCTTCAATCCCAGAGAAGTTACAGCAAGGGTGAGGGCTTTATTAAAAAGACTAAAAAAATCCGAAAGTAAAATGATTTTTGGACCAATGGAAATATACTCAAACAATTATTTAGTAACTTACAAAGGTAAAAATATTGAATTGACCTCAAAAGAGTTTGAAATACTTGATCTATTAGCAAGGAATTCAGAAAAAGTTTACACCAGAGAAGAAATTATCGACAAGATTTGGTTTGGAGATGAATTTATTACAGACCGGGTCATCGACGTACATATAAGCATGATCAGATCAAAGATAGGGAAAGAATGGATAAAAACTATTAGAAACGTAGGATACAAGTTCAACAAAAACGCTTATGCAGTAGATAACAACGGTGAAAATAAAATATGAAAAATACCAGTTCGTTTGATTTTCAAATATTTGACTCTTTAGAAGACGCGGTATTACAGTTAGAAAACAAAACAACTATACTTAACGCAAATACCACGGCCAAAGCTTGGGGATTAGGAGCAAACAAAGAATTATTGAACACCATAAGTTTCAATGAAATCGATCAGCTTGCAAAGCATATATTGAATAATGAGGACTTTGAAATAGAAACAAATATATATTTCTTTGAAGGATACAGCAAGTTTTGCAAACTCACATTCAAACAAAAATATCAACTTTTAATATTACAGGACAAAACAGAATTTGAATTACTAAAAAAAGTGAAAGAGGATTTCATAACTTCTGTGTCCCACGAACTCAGAACTCCCCTCACTATAGCAAAAGGAAATACTCAAATTCTCAAAGACTTCATGAAAGATAATCAATTTATAAAACAAGTTACCAAAATCGAAGAATCTCTTGACAGAATAGAAAATATAATTTCTCAACTAACTCTTCTTTCGAAAGCAGAATTTGGAGAATACGAATTAAAAAAAGAAGTAATAAATCCAAGTACACTATACAATGAAGTAGTAACTGATCTCTACGAAAAAATACAAGAAAAATCGGTAAAGCTACACTTCAACTGCCATATTCACTCCTTAAAAGGTGACAAGTTTGTACTCTACACAATCTTCAGAAATCTACTTTCCAATGCGATTAAATATTCTTACGAAAATTCTGATATATACATTGATTTCCAAAATGAACAACTCATTATAAAAGATGAAGGAATAGGTATAAGAGAAGAAGAACAAAAAAGAATTTTTGAAAGATTCTATCGAGGGGTCGAGGCAAAAAATCACGCCAAAGGATCGGGGTTGGGTTTGGCGGTGGTTAAATATCTATGCGAACTAGCAAATTATAAAATAGAATTTGAATCAAAATGGATGGTAGGTACAACCTTTAAAGTCTTTTTCTACAAGTAAGCTTAACTTCTAATTCCCACTCAAACAGCCTCAACAAATTTATTATCTAAATTTTTTAAAATTTTCATTAGGTATTACTGCATAATGAACAGTATTTAATGAAGTTTTCATATGAAAACTTCATATTCGTTCAAGTATTAAACTATAAATATATAGATCAAATTTTTTTAAATAAAAAAAGTATGATTTCTTAAGATATTCCTAAATAATCGCTTTTAAATGCTAATAATTGAGTATAAACGCTCATAATCAAACTTGACATTTATAATAAAATGTATTTAAATTGAAAGTGAAGCAGAAATAAAATGCAAAGGGGTTTACTGATGACAAATAAAACATACAATATAGAATTAGTTAAAGAGCGGAACAGGACTGTTGTTGTAGAATTATTGAATTCTAAAGGGACAAGCACAAGATCAGAAATATCAGACATAACAGGGCTTACAAACGCAACTATAACAAATATAGTCAAAGAATTAATTTCCAAGGATTTAGTAGAAGAAGTTGGAACTGTAGATGGCAAATTAGGTAGAAAAAGAAAACTTATAAAAATCAAAGAAGACGCTTTTTATGTTATAGGTATTGAATTCGGGGTAAATATAGTACGTGCAGGAATATTCAATATTAAGGGTAAAAAAATTAATAGTATTGAAAAAGAAATAAATTCATATGGAAGGCCCACTGATGTTTTAAAAAACCTAATTTTAATAATTGATGAATTGATCAATAACTCCAAAGTCGACTTCTACAAGATTAAAGGGATGGGTATTGCTATGCCGGGTTTGATAGACAGTCAAAAAAGAATTTTACGATCAGTTCATCCTTTCCCATTACTAAAAGAATACCCGCTAGTTGAGCAGCTAGAAGAACACTATGAAAAAACAATTTGGTTAGAAAATGATGCAAATGGTGCCGTTTTAGGTGAAAAGTGGTTTGGACATGGAAAAAAATTTAACAATTATGTTTTTATTGTAGGTGATTCCGGAATCGGCGCAGGAATTATAATAAACGGAAAGTTATATTCGGGAACTTCTAATTCTGCTGGAGAAATAGGCCATACAGTCATAACTAAAGATTTAATTCCTTTGGAAAGTTTCGGAGGTTTATCAAGGTTAGCAGATGAATTTAACTTACCATTAGAGATAATTTTAAATGAATCAAAAAAGTCTGATGAAATTAAAAAAGCAATTGATGAAATCAGTAAATTTTTAGCTTTGGGAATAGTGAACCTGGTAAATACGATTGATCCCGAAGCAGTAATTTTAGGAGGGAGAATTTTAAAAGTAGGCAACTCTGTAATCAGAGAAATAAAAAAAATAGTTGAACAATACACCTTTTCCAATGAAATACCAGAAATTTTAGTCGCAACAAAGAAAGAAGATGCTATTTTGTCAGGTGCAGCCTCAATTGCGATCGAACACATCGTATCTTCTCCATATGAATTTTTGCTAAACAATGCCAAAAACATATCTTATTATAACAACCCCAAATAAAAAAGAAAGTTTTAGAGCTTCCAAAGACACTGTAAATACACAAAGTGAATGGAGCAAACATATGGCAATCCTATACAAAGATTCTTTTACCTATATCTATACCTGGTTTCGTAGTTGTTATAATATGGCAGTTCACTAACATATGGAATGAATTCTTATTTGCAGTAACGATAACTAGTGACCCAACGAAACAGCCCATAACGGTGGCGTTAGTCAATTTGGCTGGCAGTCAGGTCGTTCAATGGAACGTTCAAATGGCAGGAGCTTTAATAGCTGCCCTTCCTACACTCATCGTTTACATGATATTGGGAAGGTATTTTGTAAGAGGTTTACTTGCTGGCTCAGTTAAAGGATAAAATAAACCCGCCTAATTAAAGATGGCGGGTATTTTTTATCTTCCTAAATTTGTTTTTTTTAATATGAAAAAAAAAAATCGTTCAAGTATTAAAGCATATTTTTTAAAAAATATCTCTCAAATCTTTAAACAATTTTATAAGTGCATTTATAATGACGAAAAATTCCAGACGCCCTAAATACATTCCTAATGTTTGAGTCCAAATCACTCCTACGGGAGCTTGATTAGAAGTAATACCTGTAGAAAGTCCAACAGCAGATAAAGTCGAAGCATACTCAAACAACGCGTTATGAAGCGGATACCCATAAGCCAACAATATAAAAACGCCAATAAAATAAGTGATAAAATACATTGTAAAGACTACTAATACATTTTTTATTGAGTTAAGATCAATTTTCTTTCTTGATACCCCTTTATATACTTCTATGTAAAAAGTGGTTCCAGAGGGTTTAAAAAATTCTTTGATCTGGTTAATTATCAATTTGAAAGCGATATATACCCTGAATAATTTTAAACCGCCTGATGTGGAATCCATCATTCCGCCTAAGATCATCAATATTGTCAAAATTAACAATCCGAAATAATTCCAGTTTGAAAAAGCTACGGTAGAAAAACCCGTACCTGTTAAAGCTGAAATACTCTGAAACGCAGAATGAACTAAACCATTTCCAACTCCGTAAATTTCAACTGTTGTAAAAGCAAAAAGCAGCAAAAAGGAAATAACTAAAATTATGAACATGGTCTTAATTTCGGGATTTTTTAAAAAAGGCTCAGATTTAATTTTTTCTCTTAATTCAAGTAAAGAAATTTTTTTGGACCGATAGTCTCTGCGATTCCTAATAAAATTTCTAATCATTAATAAACCAGCATAATGGACTCCAAACCCGGTTCCGCCCATAATCATAAGCAACATGATAATTATTTCTACCTTCAAGCTACCAAAAGAACCTATACTAAAATTTTTTGTAGAAAATCCTCCTGTAGCCAAGCCGGTTAATGTATGGTTAAAGGCGTCAAAAAAAGAGAGTTTCCCTACAAACATCAAAAGCAGAACACCTATAACCGCCCAACTTAAATAGATTCTAAGAATAATCCTAGCTGATTCCCTCAAATTTGGAACTAAATTATCACTTCTTCCTTCTGCTTGATATATGCCAACCCCCATAGTACCAGCTATGATTACAGTAATTATAGCAAAACCAGCTCCACCAATAAATTGCATCACCGAGCGCCATATTAAAATAGACCGGGGTAGTACTTCCACATCAGAAAACATCGAAAGCCCCGTCGTTGTCCAGCCACTTGTGGATTCGAAAACCGCTTGTGAAAAATTCAATTCACCAGAAAAAATAAAAGGCAGAGAAGAAAGGAATATTGCGAGTGTCCAAACAAAAAAAACTGTGACGACAGCATCCTGTGTATTTAATTCTTTTCTTTTTTCTCCACTTCCAATGACGCGAAACATTCCACCGCTAAGAAAGGACAATATCCCCGTAATCAAAAATGGTAGAAAATCTTTAAATGAATCATAAATAAAAGCCGTAGAACCCACTAAAAGTATCAAAACTGAAAGACCTATTATAATATTTCCTGTATTTCTAAAAATAGCTTTATACCTTAATTTTAAAAAATATGTGTAAGAAGGCACTTGATCACCTCTATTTTAACGTTTCTATAACATCGTCAGCTTGTTCTTTTAAAGCCAGAACGATCAATCTATCTCCTTTATAAATAATTGTTTCACCTTGAGGAACCATTATATCTCCGTCTTCTCTTATCAAAACTCCAATTATTGAATTCTGAGGTATATTTAATTCTTTCAGTTTTTTATTTACCGCTTTATCATCTTCAAGTATAGTGAGTTCCAAAATGGATAACTTCTCCACATAGGGATTGAAAAAATCGGTAATATCTTCATGAATCAAAGAAGATTCTATTATTTTTTGCATCCAAGAAATTGGAACTAGAGTTTCGACATTAATACCTTTGAAAATAGTTTCGTTTTCTGTTGCATTGACTAGAGAGATTATCTTTATATCTTCATAATATTCTCTCAACAGCCAAGATACAACAAAATTCAATGCGTCATCCTCAGAGATTATTATTAAGGCTTCTACTTTTTTATTTAGATCCAAATTTTCTATCCATTTGATATCGGTGGGATCTTGCTTGACGAGCTCAAGAGCCGGAAAATTTACCTTTAATCCATCTAAAATCTCCAAATTTTCCTTATTTTGACTCACATAGTAAACCTGATTACCCAATAAGAGTAATTTTTTAGCTAAAGAATAGGCTAATATCTTTCCCTCTATGATATAAAAAATTCTACTCATACTTAACTACTTCCTTCTCCAATTCCTCAACTAAATCCATTACTGAATCCTCAATGGGACAAAATAAATTCAATCCTGCCTTAATAAAAATTGATTTTTTTAAAGGATCGTTCACCCTTGCGGCTATTCTTACTCCCGAATTTAATTTTTTAATTCCATAAGCCAACATAAAATTTAAATTGTCATCGGGAGTGACAATATAAACCATGTGAGCTTTTTCAATATTCACATCCTTTAATGCAGCCATATCACTTGTGTCAATCACTCTTGTGAAACCAGTAAAATTTCTTTTCGATAATCTTTCAAAAGAGGATTCTTCTTTATCAAGAACCACAACATTATAAGATTTACTCAACTGTAAAGCTAGTTCAGACCCTAATCTTCCACAACCTATTATGATTATTAGTTTGGAACCATTTAATCGCATATATCCTCACTTCCAAAAAATATTATTGAAATATACAATTTATTAGCTCACTACCGTCCATCAAAGGATATATTCTCTAAGATCTTCATCACCATATACTTTACCAAGTCTTAGATCTACATAATTGCTATCAATTTTCAATTCCCATTCTCCTGATGCGGGGGCTTCAAAAGAAACCTCTTCAAGAACTTTTTCGACTACAGTGTAAAGTCTTCTTGCTCCAATATTTTCGACTTTTTCATTGAGCTCAAAGGCTATATTTGCCATTCTTTCAACGCCATCTTCAGTGAATTCAATTCTCACTCCATCGGTTTGCAGCAAGTATTGATACTGTTTTAATATTGCATTCTTTGGCTGGGTTAGTATTCTAATAAAGTCTTCTTTAGTCAAATCTGATAATTCTGCTCTGATAGGGAATCTACCCTGCAGCTCAGGAATCAGATCCGAAGGTTTAGCTTCACTGAATGCACCAGCAGCAATAAACAATATATAATCAGTACTAATGGAACCATACTTTGTCATAACGGTTGTACCTTCAACTATCGGCAACAAATCTCTTTGAACACCTTCTCTGGATACATCGGGTCCTGAAGAAACACCTTTGGATGTAATTTTATCGATCTCATCAATGAAAATTATGCCTCTATTTTCGGCTCTACTTAAACCTTCTTGAATTAATTTATCTTGATCGATCAACTTTTCCGATTCGATAGGTTCCAAAACCTTCCTCGCTTCAGAAATCTTCATTCGCCTTCTTTTTTTCTTCTTAGGCATAAGATTTTGAAACATTTCTCCAAATTGTATACCCATGTCTTCTAATTCTGGTCCTAATCCAGCAAACATTGGAGAAGATTGTTCCTCGACTTCTACTTCTATTTCTACATCCTCTAATTCGCCCTTTCTTAATTTTTCCAATAATTCCTCTCTTCTTCTTCTTATATTTTCGTCTTCATTTTCATCGTAGTCCTTATTTTGGGAATATTCAGCGTTTTGATTGAAAAGTTGCATCACATCCATAAATGAGGGCTGAGCTTTTGCTCTTTTCTTTGAAGGCACGAGTACTTCTACTATTCTTTCTTCTACGAGCCTTTGAGCTTTATCTTTAACTTCTTCCATCATTTCCTTTTTAACCATGTTGACTGAAGAATCAACCAATTCTCTGACCATACTTTCAACATTTTTCCCAACATATCCAACTTCGGTAAACCTTGTAGCTTCAACCTTCACAAAGGGTGCATTGGCAACCTCTGCTAATCTTCTAGCAATCTCAGTCTTTCCAACGCCGGTGGATCCTATCATCAAAATATTTTTTGGTATTACGTCTTTTCTAACATCTTCTTGTAGTGCCAGCCGTCTAATCCTGTTTCTCAATGCGATAGCAACTTGTTTTTTTGCTTCCTTTTGACCGATTATATAATTATCCAATTTTTCGACAATTTTCTTTGGCGTTAATTCATCGGTTTTATTCATAAAAATCACCTCAAAAATAAATTTTTACCAATAAGTCAATTATATCATATCTCGTGAACCTTTAAGAGATTGGTTTTACTAGAGAAACCATAGGGAATCCCAGCCGTTACGATGATATTTTCTCCTGATACAGCAAAATCTAAAGATTTCACGATATTGCTAACGCTCTCCAACATATTATCTGTATCGGTAAATTTCTGCATAATAACAGGGGTAACTCCCCATACCAATGCCAATCGATGATAAGTAGTTATTCTTGGTGATGCGGCAACTATTTTAATATTTCTTCTGAACCTAGACAAAGCTCTTGCGGTATAACCACTATAAGTGGTTGCAACTATAACTTCAATCCCTAATTGCTCGGCAATTTTTATTGCAGACATCGTTATCGAATTGGTAGCGGGATCTCCACCACCATATGTTGAATAATCAAATTTATAATAGTACTCTTCTAGTATTTTTTCAGTTTCTTTAGCTACATTAGCCATTACTTTGACAGCTTGTTCAGGGTATTTGCCAATCGACGTTTCTTCAGACAACATAACTGCGTCGGTTCCATCTAATATGGCATTAGCTATATCTGTAGCCTCTGCTCTTGTAGGGAATGGATTATTAACCATACTTTCAAGCATTTGAGTTGCAGTTATAGCAGGCTTTGCCATGGTGTTTGCAATCTCTATTATCCTCTTTTGAAGTAAAGGTATTTGTTCAACAGGTGCTTCAACACCCAGATCTCCTCTTGCAACCATAACCCCATCAGCTTCTTCAATGATCGATTCAAGGTTGTCTAGAGCTTGTAATGTTTCGATTTTAGCGATAATGGGGAGATCGGGCATACCTAATTCCGTTAAAATTCTCCTAGTTCTAGTGATATCTTCAGCTTTTCTAACAAAAGATTGAGCTATATAATCTACGTTCCATTCTACAGCTTTGTTCAAATACTCCATATCTTTTTCTGTTAAAGGAGGCAAACTGATATCTATTCCGGGAACATTTATCCCTCTTCTGTGAGTGATACTGCCACCGGTTACAACCTTCGTAACAATTTCTTTTTCGTTACTGCTAACGACTACAAGTCGAATTTTTCCATCATCAAGAAGAATAAAATCTCCTTTTTTAACTTCTTTAGGTAATTCTCGATAATTTATACTCACCCTTTCTTTGTTGCCAACGATCTCCTCGATAGTCAAAATAAATTTCTGTCCCTCTTCCAACATTACTTGATCCGTCTCAAATTTGCCCGTACGAATCTTAGGACCTTCTAAATCGAGTAAAATGGCAAAAGGTATGTTCAAATCTTTTCGTATCTTCTTTATTAAATTTACTCTTTTCTCATGATCAGCAATGGTATCGTGAGAAGTATTCAATCTTGCTACATTCATTCCTGCATTTATCAATTTTTTTATCATCGTTTCATCTTGTGTAGCTGGACCAATTGTGCAAACGATTCTCGTCTTTTTATTTTCTATTTTTTCGTTCATAACTATCCTCCTAAAGATGCGTAACTTTTGGGTGTTTCTTCCCAAATTACATCTTTTTTTTAGATTCCATGCCTTGGGAATTTTCAAGGGGTTTACCCCTTGAACGCCCTAGGATAAAATCCCTGCCAGCTTTACAATCTCCATATCCAATTTATTATTTTCAGAAAGCACTTTTTCAAGAGGTGTTCTTATTAAATCGTTTTTACTCAAGCCCACCATCACGTTAAAATTTCCGTCTTTAATTGATTTTACTACTTCGTTCCCCATTCTCGAAGCCAAAATTCTATCGAATGCAGTAGGAGAACCCCCTCTTTGAATATGGCCTAAAATTGTTATACGCGTTTCAAAACCAATTCTATTTTCTAAATGTCTGGCGACTGTATAGGCGCTGGCAGATCCCTCCGCAACAACGACTATTGAATTAATCTTACCCCTTTTTCTTTCATCCCACATTTTTTCTGCTAAAGCATCGTAATCGGTGGGAACTTCTGGTATTATTATAGCTTCCGCACCTATAGCAAGACCTGACATCAACGCTATGTATCCAGATGTCCTTCCCATAACTTCGACGATAAAAGCCCTTTCGTGGGAAGAAGCGGTATCTTTTAACTTTTGCATGGCATCAACTACTGTGTTAAGACAGGTATCAACACCTATGCTCATATCGGTATATGCAATATCGTTGTCTATAGAAGCCGGTACGCCTACTACAGATATCCCTTGTTCTTCTGCTAGCAACTTTCCCCCAGTAAGACTCCCGTTACCCCCAATTATAACTAACACATCTATACCTAAATCCTTCAATATATCAGCAGCTTTTTTTCTAACTTCAGGAACTTTGAATTCTGGTACTCGAGAGGTTCTTAAAATGGTTCCCCCTCTTTCCATTATTCCACCAACATCTGAATATGTTAGTTTTTTATATTCTTTATCTAAAATACCAGCAAATCCTCTCAAAAACCCATACACTTCGATATTTTCCACTACTGCACTTCTTGTAACAGCCCTAATAACAGCGTTCATTCCAGGTGCATCTCCACCACTGGTCATTAAACCGATTTTTTTAACCTCACTCACTGTATCCCTCCTAAAAATCTTTATTATTTTATACTTCATTTAGAAATCCCAAAATTCATTTAGCGCCCCGTCGCCCCAATCCTTGCCCATTAAGATATAAGGTCGCAATTCTTTGCTCTCTGCTCTTTAAGCTACCTTTTTATTATATCACTTGTTTTTTGACACTATTGTTAATTTCACTATAATTCAAATAATTCTTTAAAATCTTGTGTTATAATTAACCAGTAAAATAATTTAAACTAAGGTGGT
>NZ_AZRI01000032.1:0-13555 GCF_002895585.1 Petrotoga sp. 9T1HF07.CasAA.8.2
CTTCCCCCGCTCCCCACCCATAAGGAAGAAAAATCAATGTTTTGCCCCGCTGCCCGCCCCACAATTGGCCAAATTATTCTACGGTGACACTTTTTGCTAAATTTCTTGGTTTATCTGGGTCTAAGCCTTTTTGTACCGCTGTGTAATAAGCAAAAAGTTGAGTAATAGGTGCAACTACCAACGGTATTAAAGGTTCCGAAACAGTAGGCACATCGATGTAATCATCACATATTTTTTTTGTTTGCTCATCATCTTTCGGGGTTAAAGCTATAACCTTTGCGCCCCGAGCTTTTACTTCCATAATGTTGGAAATCATCTTCTCTCTCAGCTTCCCAGACGGAACTATTGCAAATACTGGAAAATTCCCATCCAACAGTGCTATTGGACCATGTTTTAATTCTCCCGCTTGATAGGCAATGGCATTGATATAACTGATCTCTTTTAATTTCAAAGCGCCTTCCAAAGCTGCAGGAAAACCAAAAACCCTACCTATGTACATCATATCTTTGAAGTTTTTATACTTCTTTACCAATTCCATCATGTGACCGTTTGTTTCATTCAAGATCATTTTAAATATTTCTGGCATTTTTTCGATGGTTCTCATAATTTCTTCCAACTCTTCGTTTTTGTAACCTTTCCAACGGATGAGTTGGGCAGCTAAGGTGTAAAGCAAAGCTATCTGTGCCGTATAAGTTTTCGTTGCAGCAACCCCTATCTCTGGACCAGTGTTGAGATAAAGGACTGCGTCAGATTCTCTCGGAATAGTTGACCCAACTACGTTACTTATAGCTAATACATATGCACCTTTTTTCTTTGCTAATCTGACACCTTCTAACGTATCTATAGTCTCCCCAGATTGAGAGATAGCCAACACCAAAGTATTACCATCTATCGCCGGATTCATGTATCTGAACTCTGATGCAACCTCAATGTCAAAATCAATATCTGAATATCTATTCATGAAGTATTTTGCAGCTAAACCAGCATGATAACTCGTACCGCATGCAACCACATATACTTTTTTCATTTGGCCCTTAACAAAATCTTCTAAAGATTGTACTTCTTTTATCTGTGGTTTTCCATCTTTTAATCGACCAACCAGAACGGATTCTAATGCTATTGGTTGCTCAAAGATTTCTTTCAACATGAAATGAGGATATCCTGATTTTTCTGCCAGCGACTCATCCCAGGTTATAAGTATTGGTTTTCTCTCAAGAGGGACACCATCTAAGTTAAATAAAGAGTAACCTTTAGGAGTTAAAATAGCTACCTCTCCATCATTCAAAAAATTCATCTCTTTTGAATACTTCAGTAAAGGAGTAACATCTGAAGCTAACATACTAATACTATTATTACTTGCAATCACTAAAGGACTGCCTTTTCTTGCAGCAACTATTTGATCGGGTTTGTCTTTATGAACAACAGCAATAGCATACGCACCTTCGAGTTCTTCTAAAGCTTTTAAAACAGAATCAAAAAGATCTCCATTGTACTTATCTTCTATCAAATGAGCGATAACTTCTGAATCCGTTTCTGATTTGAAGATATGGCCCTTAACTTCAAGCTCCGTTTTCAACTCTTGAAAGTTCTCTATGATGCCGTTATGTACAACGGCTAACTCTTCTTTACAATCCAAATGTGGATGGGAATTTTGTTCTGAAACAACGCCGTGCGTTGCCCATCTTGTGTGGGCTATTCCAGAATAAAAACTTTCTTTCATTAAACCTTCATTTAGTAGTAATTTTTCAATCTCGCTTATTCTTCCCGGCATTTTTAGGTATTTTATAGAATTATTCACATTGTAAGCTAAACCTGCGGAATCGTATCCTCGATACTCAAGTTTTTTCAATCCAGAAATAAGATCTTCAACTTTCACTTTTCTATCGGAAACAAACCCTACTATCCCACACAATTGTTAAACCCCCTTTTAAATCTCAATCTTTTCGATCAAGTCAAATTTGGCGGCACGGTAAGCCACGTACAATGCATTAGCTATTGCTTCAGCGTCTGAAGACCCATGCGCCTTAACTAAAACACCATTGACCCCCAAAAAGAATGTCCCTCCGTAACTCCTATAATCAATTTTATTGACTAAAGATTTCAAAGAACCTCTTAGAAACAAGGCCCCTAATTTTGTGAATAACCCACCTTTTTTAATCGTTTCTTTCAATTCATGAAGGATGAAATAAGCTGTACCTTCCATAGTTTTTAAAACGTTGTTACCGGTGAATCCGTCTGTAACTATTATATCACACGTATCATCAAACAACTCACGTGCTTCTACATAGCCAACATAATTAAACTTCTTTTCTTCTTTCAACAAATTAGAAGCTTCTCTAACAATTGAATTTCCCTTTTCGTCTTCAGAACCGATATTTAAAATCCCAACCCTTGGATTTTCAAGATTCAAAAATTTAGCGTAAGCTATTCCCTCCCTTGCAAAATCATAAAAATGTTCAGCCTTTACTTCAGCGTTTGCTCCTGCATCCACCAAAATTTTTGGTTTATTGGATTTAGAAGGAAGGGCTAAAACCAAGGCAGGCCTTTTTATACCAGGTAGTCTACCTGCAACAAATGTACCGCTTGATAGTAATGCACCAGTGTTACCTGCACTCACAAAAGCATTTAATTCGTTATTTTTCAACATTTCGCAGCCTAGGTACATCGAAGATTCTTTCATTTTCAAAACTTCCGTTGGTTTTGTCTCGTTACTAACCAAATTTTTAGCTGGCACAATCTTTAAATTCGATATTTTATCTAAATCTTCCTTTGAAATTTCGTTTCCCACTATAACCAATTCGTCTGGAGAAAGAAACTTATTCTTTAAAGCAAAAAGTGCGCCCTCAACAACAGAACTGGGCGCATTATCACCGCCGTATAGATCGATACCTATTTTTACACTATCCATAGGCTCATTCACCTATTTCTAAGATTTGTTTGTCACCATAGTATCCACAATTCAAACAAACGCGGTGTGGTAATTTTGGCTCTCCGCACTTCGGACATTTTACAACATTGATCTTGTATGCAGAGTAAAATTTCGCTCTTCTAGAATGTGTTTGACCTCTTGAAGCTTTTTGTTTTGGTGTTGCCATCTATGTTACCCCCTTTGGTATTTTGTATTAATTTGATTTTTCATTATCCAACAACTTTTTTAGCATTACAAAACGTGGGTCAATATCCTCTGTTTCACAAGAATGCTCTGGATTTTCGTTCAAATCAATTCCACAGATAGGACATAGCCCTTTGCAATCTTCTTTACACAGTGGAACTTCTGGCACTGCTAATATTATAGTCTCTATTACTCGATTTGTCAAATCTATTGTTTGACCATCATAGTAAATGAGATTGTCTAACGTTTTTAAACGTTCAGTTTTCGATAAATACTTTTCAAAACTCCTACTCATATATACGGCTTCAAAACTTTCATCGATCCAATACTCTATAGGTTTCAAACATCTCGAACAATGAAGCTGAACCATAGTTTCAATTTTACCGTTTACCAATACTTGACTGTCGCCTTTCTCCAAAGAAACATTTACATCTATTGGGGCAAGTATCTTCGCCTTTTCAGAAGGTAGTTCAATTTCTTTCCAGTTTCTGATGATGATCTCTCTTTCTAATATCTTTTCAAAAGATTCTAATTCAACTATAAGGTTTTTATTTTTCAGTTCTTCGTTAAACATTATTCTCACCTCAGCCGTTTTATTTTACTTCAAAAACGTTTATCAAATACAAAATAATTGTTAATTTTTCAATAATAAAAAGAGAGGCAGGAATTAACCTACCTCTCGAGCATTTGCTGCACTATGCAAATAAGGGGCGCATAATTGTCTTTAAACTGCGGGGGAAACTGTGAAAACAAAATTACCAACCTTATCATTATATTCTCCATTTTTTAAAAGCAATTCTCTCATCTCAGGATTGCTAGCGAGCACCTGTTGAAAATTGAATCCTACTTGAACGGTTTTTTCAATAACTCCATACGATGAATCGTTACTATCAACAGAATAATTAAAGCTACTATTCAACAATTCAAACAATGCTTGGTTCTGTTCGTTAAAACTACTTCCTTCTGCATCAAATTCAACCATGAGTTCAAAAGTGGTATTTGCTACGATTTTTACCTTTATTTCTTCACTTTTGTTTTCAGGAGATGACAAATCCAATTCATAATCTAAACTTTCTTTATCAACAGAGTCAATCGCTGCATAACTAGAAACACTAATATAGACAGGGATATTAACACCATCAGAAGTTTGAGAAAAAGAAATAACACTGATATTTAAAACCAACAACATTATTATTGTTATAAAAATAATCTTTTTCATTACATTCACCACCTCTAATAAAAGTCTAATAAAATTATACTAAATAAAAATAAAAATGTCAAGTCTTTTATTATTTTTTTAAGTACGATTAAAAGCGAATTATAATCATTTTTATTGAATTTTTATTGAAATAGTTAAAATTATTTATAAAAAATAATGTATAATTTAAAAAGAAAACTATTAGGAAGTGATTAAAATGAAGAAAATGATTGTCTTTATAACTTTCTTATTCTTAACTGTGAGCATATTTTCAGCAAATAATTATTTCGAATTTAAATTGGATTTAGACAATTACAACTATCAGCAAACTCAAATTTTTCTTAATCTGTCCAACGTTTATCGGGTAGAATTACAACTAGATAGTAATTACCAATTCTTTCATAGTTATTTTAACCTTTCAAGTTGGGGAAGCGGAAGTACTTATACATTACAACTAGGGTTTAATATCCAACCATTATGGCAAAACAATAACCAAAAAATTCTGGCTATGTTTCAGAATGGACTTTTATCTTCTTCAGGGACAAAAATAGGAGAAGTTTTGCTTTTAGACTCTACTGGGGAACAGTTAGATTTTATTGATGTTTATTTCGTAGTTGACAACTTTTTTGTCGACTATAACGTTTCAAACGATATAGTCTTTGAATTCACCCCACCTTATCCAGGTAGTGGGAAGTGGTATGATCAAAAATCCTCTAATGTATCCCTCAAGTCTAACTTGCCTCCCCTTCATGTTTACGTTGGTGTAGAGTTATTAGATGGGTTTGATTTTCTATCTGAAGGTAGCTATTTGCAATTTTTAGGTTCTCCAAATACGTATTTAAATAATCCTAATGTAGAGCTCGACATAACAGTTGGCTCTAATTTAGGTAACCTATTCAAAAATTATGGAAGTTTATTACAAGAAAAATTTGTCGAGGCTGGCTTTCCTGAAGAGGGACTTCACGTGGGGGATGCGGTAGTTTCTATCCCTATGGAGGGTGGGTATTTTAGTTATTTGGCTGTTCCTATTTACTTTAAGGTGCCTGAACCTTTTATAAATTTCATTATCGGCGGAGAAGGAGAAATTCAACTAACTTTTGACCTAGCTAATCCCCAAAATAACGTTATTTCTTCAGCTCCTGTGCACATTGAATCAACTTTACCAAAGTACGATATTTATCTTTCAATGGTTATTTTTGATACTTACAACTTCTTAGCAGATTATATTTTTTTACAAAATGACAAAGTAATATCCACAAAGAACGGTAATACTGATTTTGATATTGAAATAAAGGCGAATTTTGCCGATTTGTGGAACGATAAACGTGAACTAATACTTTCACTTTTTGAAGATGAGACAATTACAGTTAACGAAATTATACATATAGGAGATGTGTATATCACTCTTTCAGCTTCTTAGTGCCTTCCTAAATCTTTCTGCTGATTTTTTATTTTCTTCTTACTGTTTTTCTGCAAAATTCTTATTCAAATTTTATTGAAATTAATTGGCGTATTATTACCCTGAGTATAATTCAATTAGAATCAGTTTTATAAAAATTGAAGTCAGGGCGTGAGGGCTAATGGTTCAAATACTAAAGTATACATTAATTTCCGCTATTATTATCATATCATCAATCACATTTGCGATAAATGAAGAATTTACCGTCCCTATATATTTAACGGTGCCTGAATACTTAAAAATTACTGAACTTAGTAAAACACGTTTAGACTTAAATGCTACTAACCAATATGAAGATACTTTAGATTTTAAGGTAGAAGCTAATGTAGAATATTATTTAGATGTTAAATTTACGTTATGTGACGCTCCTACTGGAAATGCTCACGAAAAACAAATTATCGAATCTTCTCATTTATCGATATCAGATTATCCAGCGGATTCAGCAAAGATTGATGACGATACTATAGGAATTCTGGGAATTCCAGGAACTCCTGGAAGCCTCACGTACTCTTTAACCTTTTGGTTAGAGGGGGGAGGGTGGATATATAATGCTTCAGGAAGAAAAATTGGAGACATTCAAATCACAGTTTCGAGCAACTGAAATTGTAACATAAATTCTTATTGAATTTTTATTAAGAATTATTGAGAATTTATTTGCCTAAGTATAATTAAATTAGAAAAGTAAAATAAAGATAATTCAAATAAAACGAAAATTTTAAAAGGGGTGGAAAATTATGAAAAAAGTTTTAAGTTTGGCAGTTTTGATGATGGTGATGTTGATTTCAGTTTCAGGTTTGGCACAAGTTTCTGATACTGTTAACGTTCCAGTTTTTTTGAATGTTCCAGCATTTGTGAGATTGTCAGTAGATACTACAAGTCCTGATTCCCAGTTCGATTTAGTATTTGATCCAGCAAATCCTGCAAATCCTACAGATACTGTAAAGCTCTTAGCAGAGGCAAATGTTAATTATAGTGTTTCTTCTAGTATAGCTGAAGTGACTGGTTATGCTTCATGGGCTAGTTTATTACAAATTTCCATAGACACCAACGCAGCTGGTTTTGGAGGAGCAGGAAATGTGGTCTTCGATGTTACTGCAACACTTGACGTTCTAGGTAACTTAAATCTAGGTGCACTTCCTACAAATACAAAAATCGCTGATGTAACCTTTACCATAGCCTCAATTTAAGATTTTTTAAAGAACATTTATTAATAATATCCCATATTTTTCAATTACCCCTTTTTCCAATTAGAGCACTTAAAAAGGGGTAATTTTATTAATATACACGTGCACTTTATTTTAGTGAATATAATTATTAAAGATTTTATAAATTTTAATTGTGCTATAATAGAAACAAAAAAGGGGATAGGTAATAATCATGAAGAAATTTTATATTCTATCTATTGTTTTTTTACTTTTTACAACTTTTTCTTTCACTCAGATAACAGTTTCGCCTTTGTCCGTTGAAAAAGACGTCAGGGCAGGGGAAGAATTCATTGCCACTATAAACGTCATTGGAGGCAACACTACACAAAACGTCAATATAGAGCTTTACCTACTGAGTCAGGACTTTGATGGAAATTTTGATTATGTAGAAGCAACTCCAGATAACTTTCTCTATTCAAATTGGATCGAATTTCCAAACTCCATTACCGTTTCCCCTCGATCAACGACACCAGTTGAAGTCGGTGTCAATATCCCCTCAAACGCTCCTTTTGGAACTTACAATTTTATCCTTATGATTACCCCAGAAGTTGAAACTAGTGGAACGATAGGAATAATTATTAGATACGCTATAAGAATCACAGTTCATGTGCAAGGAACTGTCATAACAATGGTGGAAGTTGAAGATGTGAAGGTCGTTCCAGATGGAGAAGGCAAACCAGTAATCGAAGCTACCATCTCTAATGGCTCAAGTTATGACCTAGTAATTTCTGCTGAAGCTATTTTGAGAGATAAATCTGGTATGATGATAGAAAGATTGCCCTTAAAATCTTCTTACATGGAAAAAAACAATATAACCACCCAAAGAGTATTAAAAGGGAACAAAGTTGTATTTTCAGGTAAACCCACCTACCTGTTAGCTCCTGGAGATTACAAGGTAAACCTCTTTGTTAACTACTCCAACAGGCAAAGAGTGTTTACATACGATATAAACGTTCCTGAAGAAGGTTTTAATTTCACTCCTCCAACGGAACTTGCGCTTATATTAGACAATACAGAGTTCAGTCATGAGCTTTACGCTGGTGCTGTTAAAACCTTTGTTATAAATCTACAAAATATGTCTAATCAAAACGTCACGGTACAAGTTGGTGGAGAAGAATATTCGAGTTTACATAAAGATAGATCCTTGCTATCATGGATCACTTTGAGGTCTCCGTCATCTTTTACAGTTAATGCTCAACGAACTTCAAGAGTTATACTTTCAATAAACGTACCAAAAGAAGTCGAAAATGGTGCTTACTACGGCAAAATCGTTCTAAATGCCTACGATGAATCGGGAGAATTTTTATCTCAGAAAAAAGTCAACGTTGAAACGATTATAGGCGAAGTAAATTATGATGTTGAGTTAGTGAGCTCAAACTATGAAAAAATAGAAGGTAGCAGAATTTTTAGTGCCTTGATCAAAAATACGGGGGAGAGATACATAATTCCTAAAGGAAGTTTGAGTATTTTAGACAGTGATGGTGTGAGCATAGGTGTTTACAGTCTTCTTCCATCTACTCAAGAGTGGTTAGTTCCTAGCCAAGAAACGATGTTGATTGGCGAAGTACCTATTTTAGAAGAGAATGGTTATAGATACATCCTCACTATTTATAACAACGAACAAAGGTTAAAAGCCTTCGAGGGGGAGTTAATGTGATAAAAAAAATATTAAAAAGATCAATTTCTTTTGTTATTTTATCACTTATGTGTTTATTAGCCTTCTCTCAAGAAAGTACCGCCCCAAAAGTGACGGCAACTTTTTACAACACTGATTTAATAGAGGCTTTGAACGAAATCTCTCTTCAAACGGGGGTAACGATTTTAACCGATCAATACGTGAGTGGCTTGGTCACAGCAGACTTTGTAGAAGTGGATTTAGAAAAAGCGTTGAATATACTTCTACTTCCCGGTGGCTACTCTTACAAAAAAATTGATGAAAATGTTTACTTTGTGGGATTAGCCGATCCTCAAAGTCATAATTTTTTGAACTTAGCTGAAATGCAAGTGTTTTCTTTGAATTATATTTCGGTGGAAAAATTTTTAAATTTGATTCCCGAAAATCTACACCAATACATAAAAACTAACGAAGAAACTAACCAAATAGTCGTGTACGCTCCACAAAATACAATAGATTATATAAAAGATCTGGTTGACAAGTTGGATAATAGTGAACCATATATTGAATTAACCGTTTATATCGTTGAAACAAATGAAAGGTACTCTGATTTGATAAAGGGTAACGTGTTCAACATAAACCAAGAAGGTATAATTAACAGTTTTTCTTTTACGAGTCCCTCAATTGGATTTTCTGTACAAGATCTTTTTGAAGCTGAAATAGAGATGTACGAAAAGAACGAAACCGCAAATTTAGTTACTAAACAGGTTGTCAAAGTTTTACCAGGTGAGCCAGCGTTATTAAGTTTGAAGAATCTAGAGAGTATCGTTTTTACTACCTACAGAAACGAATTCAGAAATATTGAAAGTGGAATAGAAATAGAAATGACCCCAACTATGATGAATCAAATACTTCAAATTTCTTTTAAGACAAAAACAACAAACTTAATGGAAGTTACAAAAGATAGCTATTTACTTTCAGAATCGGAGTTGGAGACTAAAGTGAATTTAAACCCCAACGAAATTTTGCTAATTGCTGATTTAGATTTGAGTCAACTTTATTCAAAAAATGGGGGAACAACGTTGTTGAAAGATCTTCCTTTTCTTAGATTTTTATTCGGTGATAACCAAAACACTGATGAGAGCAAACGGATGATGATTTTTTTAACTGCTACCCCAACCTTAGAAGGGGTTGATCAAAAATGAAAAAGTATATCTATCTTTTAATGCTCTTCGTTTTGGTGTTTCAAATTTTAGCCTTTTCACAAAGTTCTCAAATGTACAATTACTCAATATATTCTGTTTTGAAGAATGATAGCAGAAGTGAAGCGTTGGTCGGTAGCGTGGCTGTTATTCAAGGTTACACTTTCAATTTTGTTTCAAAAGGCAATATTGATGCTACTTTCGGAATCACTCCTCTCAATGACTTAGGGGATAAGGTTAGAACAAAAATTATTATAGACAGTGTAAATATGCACTTTGAAAACACTATCGACCTCTCAAAAAACAAAAAAAACTATGTCACCTCGATTTATTATTTAGAAGGGCAAGAGGAAAAGACTTTGGATATCTATCTCCAAGTTAACAACGTTGAAAAATTAGAGTTCACAGATCAAGAAGAAACTTCAAAAAATAATAAAATTATCTTTAAAACTTATTACAACCAATTTTCTTATTATGAAGATGAGTTCATTACCGAAACAGAAGTGGAATTAAATGATTTAGTTTTCTTTGGCATGAGTAACTTACTTGATTACAAAAATGGGGGATATTACTTAGGAGTAATTTTTAATGGAATGAAAGTTGGTGCTAACTATCAAAACGATACCTTTTATCTGTTTTTGAACGACAAAACCTATATTGACTCGTTTGAATTCGATGGAATTTTTGTACCTTACACATTTTCCAATAACAGCCTTGATTTCAAAGGTGATTTTGCATTCACAGTTACCAAAAACTTCCCTACGTTTAAAATCGTCGATTTAAAGGATACACTTACTAATGAAGAACAAGGTTTTTATTTAGGAGAGAAAATAGCACAAGCTTTGAATTTTGAAGACCTTGGATTTTATCTTGGAAGAGAGCTCAAAAAATTGACTGAAAATATGAACAACAACTTTTTTGTTGGCTTAGATTTGAGTTATTTAGAAAATCAGTATGACTTCTCCTTAACAGGAGGCATCTCGAATCAGATATCAAATTTTAAATTTGAGACCTTAGGTGGTTATAACTTTGCTTCTAACTCATTTTCTTTTTCTTTAACCTCCTTCTATGAATTTTAGTAGTTATTGATCGCTTTAAAAACATTAATATTTTTTGGTTTATTATCAAAAGTGCTAAATATTAATGGATTGATTTTTAAAGGAGCATACCTTATGTTAAATATTTATATGTTAGGGGATTTTCAAATTTTTCTTGATGACAATCCAATAGAAAATTTAAAGTCAAGAAAAGCTAGAGAAATTCTAAAATATCTTATTCTCAACAGAGGCCAAAAGGTTTCCGTTTTTGATTTGTACGATCTCTTTTGGCCCGGTTTCGACGATGAAAGTGCGAGACAAAATTTAAATACCACACTCTATTATATTAGAAAAAATTTAGGACTGAGTAGCGATGAATTAACTCTACAAGAGGATTTTTGCACGTTTTCAAAATCAAAAGACATATATATAGATTTTGAAGAATTTTTAGCCTTAAGCGATGAAGGGTTTAAAGAGAAAGAAATCAATAGACGTTTGTTTTTATTCTCAAAGGCGGTTAGTTTATACAAAGGTGAGTTATTACAAGAAAACGTTCACGAAGAATGGGTAAGAGAAAAAAGGGAATATTTAAAACGTATATACGTTGATATGTTAATTGAAATGGGCAATATTCACCAAAAAATGAATAACCCAATAGATGCGCATTATTATTTTCAAAAAGCTTTTTATTATTCACAAAGAGAAGATAGTTGGTTAAGATTGATTAAATTCTACACAGAAAACAATGAACTTGAAAAAGCTAAAAGTTTATTCAACGAATACAAAGATATTTTTGGTCATGCAAAAGAATTTCCATTCTCTCCACCCATCGTAAATAATGGAGAATTAACACCATTTTACGAAAAAAATGGTAACCTTTTGTCGTCAGAATTATTTGATATAGTTGTTGAACTTGAGAAAATTAAAAGAGATAAAGATCACCTATTAGTGGAGATTAAAATGCATTCTTCTTTTGACGATTCATTAATTAATGAATTGAAAAAGATCATAAGGCAAGAAGATTTAATAACTTATAATTCTCAACATATATATATTTTATTTAGAGGAATTAAAAACCTTTCTGATAGTAGAGAGATTGTCGTTAAAAAGATTAATAATCTTTTAAATGAAAAAGGTTTCACATATTCTATAGTTAAAGTAGAATAAGGATGATAAGGGGTGAATGAAATTAACGAGAACTACGAAAAACTTACAGGGGTAGAGAAAGACTTCATACTGTCTCAACTTCAAAAAAAGTTAGAAGAATCAAAAAACGAAACCTTCGAATTTAACGAAGAGAACTTTCCTTCTTACATTCTAGATGACTTGAACGACCTCATACTTATTATGGATTGTTTTAGAAAAATTGTTTTTGTCAACAAAAAGATAAATAATTTCGGTTTTTCAAAAAAAGATTTTATCGGTAAAGATGTCATAACTTTTTTTGAGGTTCACGTTAAGAAACAGATCGAATATTTCTTTAGAAGGCAAAATCAGAACAAGTTGTTGATTTTTAAATCATACTTTCCCAACGGAAATGGAGAAAAAATACCTATTGAATTCAAATTAGAAACCTTTCATATAAACGATGAAAACCTTTACATATTAATTGGAAAGGATTTAAGCGAAAGTGAAAAATACAAAAAAGAGATTGAAATCATTCAAAAAAACCAAGAAATTATTCTAAAAGCTTTAGAAGTTTCTCAAATAGGAATTTGGGAATGGGATGTAAACTGTGGTAAATTCAGTTATGACGAAAGATACAAAGAAATCTTAGGAACCAATACAGACCCTTTTGAAGGCAAATGGAGCAAATTTGAAGAGTCGATCAATAAGGAAGATACTGAAACATTAATAAAAAATATAAGAGAACATTTTTTAACCAAAGCAAGTAAATTTGAAGGAACGTACCGCATAAAAGATGTGAACAATAATGATAAATGGTTTCTTTCAAGGGGTAAAGTTTTAGAACGAAACAAGTTTGGGCTGCCTTTGAATATGGTTGGAGCTTATTTAGAAATAACTGAAAACAAGAAGAAAGTCGACGAAATGAAGAAAGAGAAAGATTTTATTGAAAAAGTCGTTGAAAACATGGGACAAGGTCTGGTTTTATTAGATTTTGATTTAGAGGTTAAATATGCTAATAAATCATTCTACAAAATGGTTGAGTTTGATGACGGAATTTTAGATTTGAAAAAAGTTTTAGATCAAAGGGATTGGGAAAGTTTTAATGAAAATATGAAAAATTTAAAAAGAAGCACCAATAATGCAATTTCTTTCGAATCTAACTTAGTTACGAAAAGCGGTGACAAAGTCCCAGTTTTAATAACGGGTGTAACGTATGAAGAAGTTGATGTGAGTAGAATTATCTTGGTCATAACAGACATTACTGAAAAGAAAAAACTTGAAGAAATACTTAAAAAATACGCAACTTTCGATGATTTAACTGGTTCTTACAACAGAAGAGCGGGTTTTTATGCTTTAGAAAAATATTTTCAACTTGCCAAAAGAAGACAAGAGCCTTTGTCTGTTGTTTTTATTGATATTGACAATCTTAAATACATAAACGACAATTACGGCCACGATGCAGGAGATTACATTCTAAGAAAGGTAACTGATGTTTTAAAAAATACCTTAAGAGAATCAGATTTGATAATACGAGTAGGTGGGGACGAATTCGTTTTAGGCCTTCCAAATGCGGAAGAAATCGATGTTCACAAAATTTTT
>NZ_AZRI01000033.1:0-11501 GCF_002895585.1 Petrotoga sp. 9T1HF07.CasAA.8.2
AAAGCTGCAGAAGAAGGAAGCAAAACGATAGAAAGCATAAGTCAAGCTGTGAAAGAAGCGGTAGAAAGGACGAAAGAAAGTCAAAAAGAAGTAGAAACACTCGCAAGCAACGCCAAGAACGTACAAAGTATAGTAGAAACGATAAACTCGATAACGGAACAAACAAACCTGTTGGCACTAAACGCAGCGATAGAAGCGGCAAGGGCAGGGGAAGCGGGAAGAGGATTTGCAGTTGTAGCAGATGAGATAAGGAAGTTAGCAGAAGAATCAAGAAATGCAACGGATGAAATATCTGAAATACTAACCAACATAACGCAAGGTACGAACAAAGTAAACGAATCGACGAACAAGGTAGTAGGAACGATAGGAGAAATAAACGAAAAGATGGAGAATGTACAGAAAAGTTTCAATCGTATAAAAGAAAGGATAGAAAGGATGGACCAAGGGATAGAAAACATGACGGCAAGTGCAGAGGAACAAAGTGCGAGTGCACAAGAGATGAGCACAGCGATGGACAGGGTAGCGAAAGCTGTGACAGAAATAAGTGAACAACTAGAAAGGTCAAGAAGTGTAATAGACGAACAAGTAAAACAAGGGATAGGGATAAACGAAGAAGCGAAAGAGTTGAGTGAGTTAGCCACAGAGTTAAAAGGATTAGTTGGAAGTTTTAAGATATAAAATCATCAAAGAGACGCTATATACAAAGTTTTAGAGTTTTTAAAGACAGTACCAAAAAATATTAATAGGAGGAGAAATTTCAATTGCAAATATCTTTAAATGGAAAATGGAAGGTTTACGACAATGAAAAAGAGTTTGAGTTTGATGGAAACGTCCCTGGAACAGTACAAGGAGACCTTGTGGATTTGAATCTCATGCCTCACCCTTATGTTGGAGAAAATGAAAAACTTTTCAAAAGGTTAGAATGGAAAAATTGGATATATGAGAAAAAATTTTACATAGACGAGATAAACGACGAGCTACGTTATGATCTAGTATTAGAAGGTGTGGATACCCTTTCAAATATCTACCTTAACGATAATTTCGTTGGAGAAACCGAAGATATGTTCATAGAATACCGATTTGATATTAAAAAGCTTCTAAAAATTGGAGAAAATTCTTTAAGAATAGAGATTAAATCTCCAATAGACCTACCTAAAAGATTTGAAAAAAATTACGGAAAATTACACGCCGGCGAAGAAACCGCAAGGGTTTACATAAGAAAAGCTCAGTATTCCTATGGCTGGGACTGGGGAGCAAGAATAGCTACCAGTGGAATATACAGAGATATTTACATAGAAAGTTATAAAGATGCTAGACTTTTCGGTTCCACTGCTTTTTTAGAAAATTTAGATGGAAAAGTTAACTTTTCCGGTTACGTTGATTCCCATATTAAAGATACTAAAAACTACGAAGTAGAAATCATTTTCAATGGAAATCCAGTAATTACATTACCAGTAACCGCTAGTGTTGAAAATTACAAATTTGAAGGTTCTAAAAGAATAGAAAATTTAAAGCTTTGGTATCCACACGATTTGGGTGAAAGTTATTTATACAAAGTTGAGTTTAGACTTAAGAAAAATAAAGAAGTAATCTACAGCGAGAAAAAGAAAATAGGTTTTAGAATCGTCAGGGTAGTGAGAGAAAATGACTCAGAAGGTGAAAGCTTTATCTTTGAGATAAACGGCAGAAAAATCTTCGCCAAAGGCGCAAATTGGATCCCTGCTGAAAATATATTAAGTTGGTTAAAAGAGAGTGATTACGTTAAACTTCTCAAAATGGCGAAGGAATCCAATATGAACATGCTGAGAGTATGGGGAGGGGGCCTTTACGAAGATCCCATATTTTACAACACATGTGATGAATTAGGGATATTAGTTTGGCAAGACTTCATGTTTGCATGTGCTGAATATCCTGACCATATAGATTGGTTTAGAAAGCTTGCAAACGAAGAAATAAGACATCAAGTATTGAAATTAAGACATCATCCAAGTATAGTCCTTTGGTGCGGAAATAATGAGAATAATTGGGGCTTTGAAGAATGGGATTACAAATTGAAAGTGGATGGAAAAAATCTTGGAAATAGACTTTATTTGGAAGATTTTCCTAAAATATGTGCCCAAGAAGATCCATCGAGACTGTACTGGCCATCGAGCCCATACGGTGGCAGTAGAGCTAACTCTTCTGAAGTGGGAGATAGACATGTTTGGGAAATCTGGTCAGGATGGCAAGATTACAAATACTATACATGGGACAATTCAAAGTTCGTAAGTGAATTTGGATTTCAAGCAGCTCCAGATCCAAAAACTATTGATTTCTTTGCCGAAGATAATGAAAAAGAAATCTTTTCTCCAACGATGTTGAATCACAACAAACAAGTTGAAGGCCCAGAAAGACTCTTAAGGTTCATCAATGGACATTACGGATTGATTAGTAATTTTGATTCAATTGTTTATTTAACTCAACTCAACCAAGCGGAAGCTATTAAAACAGGAGTAGAACATTGGAGAAGCAGAAAATACAAAACAGCCGGAACTCTTTATTGGCAAATAAATGACTCATGGCCTGTTTTCAGTTGGGCTTCAATAGATTATTTTAAACGGCCAAAAGCTTTATACTTTTACACTAAAAGATTCTATAATCAATTGTTAGCGATTGCCAAAAATAAAGATGAAAAGGTCATAATATCACTGATAAACGATGGAATTAAAACCGAACTTGATTTGGAATTTCAACTTTGGTCTCTAAATGGAAAAAAACTTATGCAAAAAGAATATTCAAACATAAAAACGCCCGAAGATTCTGTAACTACTATCGATCAACTTAATATTTCCAACATTGACTTAGATAACTCCATAGCTTACTTAATTCTAAAACAAAATGGAAAAATCATAATAGAAAACCACGAATTGTTTGCAGATTTAAGAAAAAATAAATTAAACGATCCAAAGATAACATACAAAAAAGAAGGAAACAATTTGATATTGAGTTGTGAAAAACCGGCGTTGGGAGTGAACGTTAAGGTAAATGGGGAAAATTATTCTCAAGATAATTTCTTTGCTCTTTTCCCCTCCTATCCAAAAGTTCTAAATTATATCGAAGGGGAAATTAGCATAAAAAGTGCCTTTGATTATTTGTAGTTTAAAGATTTGAATTTATAAATTAAATTCCACAACATTCTTTTTAATTTTTAAAAACAAAAAAATATCTTCAACATGGAGGTGAATAGAAATGAAGAGTATTTTAGCATTGGCCTTAATAGTTTCCATTAATTTGGTTTTATTAGCAAATTCTGTATTAATTCCGCCAAATATCGACGATTCTTTCTTATACGGTAACGAACTTGTGAAGAAACCTTCGGAAGCTGGGGCTTTGCGAGTTATTGAGTATAACGGGATAAAAACTTTGGGAGATGCAGAAGGTAATCCTATTCAATTAAGGGGTATGAGCACGCACGGGCTTCAATGGTTCCCCGAAATTCTAAATGAAAATGCTTTCGCCGCTCTTGCAAATGATTGGGAAGCGAATGTAATTCGCCTTGCCATGTATGTGGGAGAAGACGGATACGCAACAGACCCTGAAACCATCAAAAAAAGAGTCATTCAAGGAATCGATCTTGCAAAGAAGTACGATATGTACGTAATCGTAGATTGGCACGTACATGCACCAGGAGATCCAACCGATCCAATATATGAGGGAGCACAGGAATTCTTTAAAGAAATTTCAGAATTGTATCCTAATGACCCTCATATCATCTATGAATTATGTAACGAACCAAATGGTATCCCAAATGATGAAACCGGTTGGCAAATTGTAAAAGATTATGCAGAACCTATTATTGAAATGCTTCGGGAAAACGGTAATGAAAACATCGTTATTGTTGGAAATCCCAATTGGAGTCAAAGACCTGATTTAGCCGCTGATGATCCAATCGATGATCAAAATACCGTTTACACCCTTCATTTTTATGCAGGTACCCATAAACCGTCACCAGATAGTTACGTAATGAAAAATGCAATTTATGCATTGAAGCACGGTGCCCCTATTTTTGTATCTGAATGGGGAACAAGCGAAGCTACCGGCGATGGTGGACCATATATAGAAGAATCAGATGAATGGCTTAAGTTTTTGAACGCCAATAACGTTAGTTGGGTTAATTGGTCTCTTACTAATAAAAATGAAAAATCTGCGGCATTTACACCATACGTATATGGTGAATCTGAAGCAACAGATCTTGATCCAGGACCTGATCGAATATGGTCACCAGAGGAACTAAGTGTTTCAGGAGAATATGTTCGTACACGTATAAAAGGTGTAGAATACGAACCAATTGACCGTTCAAATTACTACAAAACATTATGGGATTTTGATGATGGGACAACTCAAGGCTTTGTAGTAAATTCCGACAGTCCTGTCACTGATGTATCGTTGACCAATGAGGATAATAGATTAAAAATTTCTGGTTTAGATGCAAGCAATGATGTTAGCGAAGGAGGATTTTGGAACAATCTTCGTATTTCTGCGGATAATTGGGGTAACGCAGTCGATATTACCGGGGCTGGAAAAATAATGATAGATGTTATTTTAAAATCTCCTGCAACTGTTGCTATAGCAGCGATTCCCCAAGGGCCCGGAAACAATTGGTGGACTAATCCTGCTCGCGCCGTAAGGCTCGCCCCAAATGATTTTGTCAAACAAGCTGATGGAACTTACAAAGCAGTGCTAACAATTACGGCTGAAGATAGCCCGGGCTTGGAAACAATTGGCACGAGTGACACAGACAATACGATTCAAAATATTGTCCTTTTCGTAGGTACAGTTGGAGCAGATGTAATTTATTTGGATAATTTTAAGGTTTCTGGCAAAAAAATTGAAATTCCTATTATCCATGATTCGTTAGGTGAAGCAAAATTACCTTCGGATTTTGAAGATGGCACTCGTCATGGTTGGAAATGGAGTAGTGACTCAGCAGTGCAAACAGCTCTTACCATAGATGAAGCCAACGGTTCAAAAGCTTTATCTTGGGAAGTAGCATATCCTGAAGTAAAGCCAAGTGATACGTGGGCATCCGCACCACGTTTAGATTTCTGGATGGATGGCCTAAAACGCGGGGGTAAAAATTTCTTGTTTTTTGATTTTTATTTAGCTCCCGATAGAGCTTCGGAAGGAATTATTGAAATAAATTTGGCGTTTCAACCACCATTAGCAGGTTATTGGGCACAGGCAACCGATACTTATCAAATTGATCTCTCAGATCTTGATTCAGCAACTGTAACAAATGATGGCCTGTACCATTATGAGGTAAAAATAGATTTAAATTCAGTTCCCAATATTGAAGACAACACTGATTTAAGAAATATGCTTTTAATTTTTGTTGATGTGAACAGCGACTTCGCTGGAAGAATGTATATAGATAATGTCAATTTTATTGAATAAAAAAGCAAGAAAATTTTCATCTATAAGGAGATGAGTATTATGGATTTTAATTTCGATCATTTAGCAATTACAGTTTCCGATTTGGAAAAATCTGTTGGATTTTACAGAGATATTCTTGGTTTTAGAGTTTTAGGAAAGCTTGTTCAAGACAATGGGAATTTCGTAATTGTTTATCTTGATATGGGAGATAAAATACTTGAATTATTCAACTTTACAGAAAAAGGAAAATATCTAACAACTCAAAACGATAAAGACATGGGCATAAAACACTTTGCTTTTAAAGTAAAAAGTGTCGATCAAACCTTTAAATATCTAAGAGAAAAAGGTGTAGAATTCACAATGGAACCTACCAATGCCGAAGGTGGTGTAAGAATTGCCTTTTTCAAAGACCCTGATAACATTCTAATAGAGATAATTGAGGGAGAACTTAATTTAGAAACATATTAAAGGTAACTCTTGAGGTGAAAAAAATGGCAACGATAAGAGAAATCGCTAAAGCTTCAGGCTTCTCTATCGCAACGGTATCTAGAGTTCTCAGTGGAAGCGAGAACGTTACTGAAGAAACAAGAAAAAAGATTTTGAAGGTTATAAAAGAATTAGATTATACCAGAAGCCAGAGCCTAAAAGGGAGTTCGTTCAGAGGGATTGGAGTTTTGGTTCCTGACTTAAAAGCATATTATTATGGACTGATAGCTGAAGGAATAGAAGAAGTCCTTCTACGAAATCATTTAGAAATGTTCCTTTCAACATATAGGCATTCTTTGGAAAAAGAGAAAGATGCCTTAGAAGAGTTCTTCGCAAGAAAAGTTGATGGTGTCATTGTTTGCACAACTTATCAAGATGAAGAGTGTTTAGAAAAATTCATTGAAGCAGGTATACCGGTTGTTGCTGTTGATAGAGAAAACTCAGAACTGAAAATGGATATTGTCACTATAGATAATTATGACTCTTCATTGAAAATTGCAAAATATTTATACGATATGGGCCATAGAAAAGTTTTACATGTCGAAGGTCTAATGGAAGTATACTCTGCCAGGGAAAGAAAGCAAGCTTTTATGAATTTTGCACAAAAGAAAAAAGATTTTGAAGTCACCTTTATTCCTGCAGGTTTTGATGTAAAAGATGGATATATTGGTATTAAAAAATACCTTGAAAAACATGGCAAAAACTTTACAGCAATTTTTTTTGTAAATGATTGGGTAGCTTTTGGGGGGATAAAAGCGCTAAGAGAAGCTGGACTAAATTATCCTGAAGATGTTTCAATAGTTGGCTTTGATGATTCTCCCTTGGCTAAATATTTATACCCTTCCCTAACAACCATTAGACAACCTGTTTATGAAATGGGATTAAACGCAGCAAAACTTTTGATAGAAAAATTAGAAGGTAAAAATGAAAGTAAGGTGAAAAGAAGGGTTATTTTACCAACAAAATTAATAATTAGAGATTCAGTCAGAAAAATATAATTTAATGATTTTTTGATATAATTGCATTAATTACAGGGTGGGGAGCAGGGCAAAGGGTCAGAAGTTTCTTTATCCTTATGGGTGGGGAGCGGGGCAAGGGGCGCTATATATAGTTTTATGGGTTCTAAAGACATTGAGAATCATCAATAAGGAGATGATTATTATGAAAATATACATTTCATTTGATTTTGAAGGGCTTGGGGGTATTGCACAATGGAACGATGTCACAAAAAATAATAAAGATTACAAACAAACATATGCTGTTAGGCAATTAAAAGCTTTGCTAGAAGAGTTAAAAGAACATGAGATCACTTTGTCAGATTCCCATGCGGAAGGGAACAACATTCCGTGGGAGATCACAGAAGAATTCCCAAACGTAAAATTAATCAGCGGTGGAATAAGAAAATATTATATGATGACCGGTATAGATGAATCTTTCGATAGGATGATCTTTTTTGGTTACCATGCTGGAGTTGGAGAGAAATACTCTACTATGGATCATACTTATTCAAGTTCCTCTATTCATAATATTTGGATCAATAAAGTAGAAATGAATGAAACTTTAATTAATGCCGCATACGGAGGTAGTTTTGGCGTTCCATTGGCAATGGTTGTTGGGGATGATAAACTCAAAAAACAATTGAATCCATATTTTAAACATTTATACTATGTAGAAACCAAAAGATCCTTAGGCAGATACTCTGCAGAGTTTAAACCTATGAAGCAACTACTGGAAAAAATTAAAAGCACAACTAAAGAAATGATAGATAAAAACAAAGAATATTTTGATGTCTACACATTCAACTCACCCATCGAGATGATTGTTGAATTTTCTGACACTTCAAAAGCTGATATGGTGGAATCTATGCCATTAACAGAAAGAATAGATGGAAGAAATGTGAAAATAAGTAGCGACAATTATCGTGTGATTTTTGAAGCTCTTTTAGCGATAACATATATATGTGGAGCATAGAAAATAAGAGGTGATTAAAATGAGCAAAATACCAACAGATACAGCAATCTTTGCAGCGGGTTGTTTTTGGGGAGTAGAATACATGTTTAAAAAAGTCGCAGGTGTCATCGACGTAGTCAGTGGTTACACAGGTGGTTTTGTTGAAAATCCAACTTATGAACAGGTTTGTAGTGGAAAAACAGGTCATGCAGAATCTGTTTTAATTGTTTACGACCCAAACATAATAAGCTACGAATCATTAGTCAGATATTTTTTTGAAATTCATGACTTTAGCCAAGAAAATGGTCAGGGGCCAGACATTGGAGAGCAATATAGAAGCGAAATATTTTACATAAATGAAGAACAAAAAGCAATCGCAGAAAAAGTAAAAGATGAATTAATCAATAGAGGTTTAAAAATTGTAACCAAGATAACTAAAGCTTCAGAATTTTACAAAGCAGAGGATTACCACCAAAATTATTATGAAAAAACAGGAAAAGCCCCTTATTGCCACTTCAGAAGAAGGGTTTTTAAAAATGATTATATCAAATTCTTAGTGTAGAATAAGGGGAATACGTGACTTTCCTTCTGTTCATCAACCAATCGTAGATTGTTGTTTAAAAAGGCGAAGGGTATAGAAGGATATATGATGATTTTTATTTTATTATTGGTATTTCCATAATTCAAAATCTTCGATCATCGTTGAACAATCCGCCAATGAATCCTCTGCTCATGTTTCTATTTTCTCCCTTGTTCTGATACTTTGCTGCAGCGTTTATTCTGTCTGCGAGTCTTGAAAACGGAAGGCTTTGTAGATAAATAGTTCCTGGACCTTTGAGGGTTGCTATGAACAAACCTTCTCCACCAAAAAGTGCATTAGTAAAACCTCCTATAAACTGAATATCATAATTCACAGTTTTTGAAAAACCTACTACACAACCAGTATCTACTTTTAAAATTTCACCTGGTTGCAACTGTCTTTCGATTAAAGCCCCTCCAGCATGAATAAAAGCCAAGCCATGTCCTTCTAATCTTTGAAGAATGAAACCTTCTCCACCAAATAACCCGGTGCCTATCCTTTTTGTAAACTCTACTTCTATTTCTATACCATTTGCTGCACATAAAAAACTGTCCTTTTGGCATATAAAAGTCCCATTGAACTCTATCAAATCGATCGGTACAATTTTACCGGGATAGGGAGCACCAAAAGCAACATGCCCTTTGCCTTCCCCGCTTTGTACAAAATTTGTTATAAAGAAGCTTTCTCCGGTCATCATCCTTTTCAAGCCTCTGAAAAGACCTCCACCTGTGTTGGTTTGCATAACTATTCCCTCTTCCATATACATCATAGCCCCAACTTCAGCCCTAATACCTTCACCTGGGTCAAGCTCAATTTCCACTAATTGCATGTCATCACCATAGATTTTGTAATCTACCATATCAGCCATTTTCTAAATCCTCCTTAAATTTCAAAATTTTTGAATTTTTGTCTTTAGAAATTTTGAAAACTCGATATATAGCGCCCTTCCCCCGCTGCCCGCCCATGAGGAAAAAGGAACTTTACTCCTTTGCCCCACAGCGATTTTGATTCTTTCATATTATAAATTATTTGTACAAAAAATTAAATATAGAACTTATTAAATGGTCTTGATTTTTATTTTTTTTGTGATATAATATTAGTGGTAATTTAAAGAAAATTAATTAACAGAATGAGTGCCGAGGGCTTTTCGCCCTCGAGCTTTTTTATAAAAAATATTTTTTGGAACGAGAGGGGTGAATACCATGTTAACCAACAAAGAAATTAAACAGTTAATATGGGAAAAAGCCGATAATGTTGCTTCTAAGTTGGGTCTTGAAATTTTTGATATTTTAATTAAAGGTAGTAATAAAAATAAAATTCTAGAGGTTGTGATCGATAAGGCAGACGGATACGTGTCCATAGGAGATTGTGAAAGGTTTTCCAAAGCCTTTGACCCTTGGCTAGACGAAATTGACCTCTTTGACAAGAGTTATGAGTTAGTAGTTAGTTCCCCTGGACTTGATAGAAAATTAAGAGGCAAAGCAGATTACGAAAGATTCAAAGGAAAATTAGCAAAATTCATTTTAAAGGGGAAAGAGACGAAACATCCTGTAGTAATTGGTTATATTGACGATATATTGGAAGATCAAATTAAAATTACTGAAAAAGATTCTGGAAAATTATTTAACATCGATTTAAACGAAATAGACAAAGCCAATTTAGAAATTGAATTGTAAAATTTGAAAGATATGGGAGGTGTAGAACATTGAACTTAAACCTATTAGAAGCTTTAGACGCCTTGGAAAGAGATAAAGGTATAAGTAGGGACTCGTTAGTTGATATTATAGCTAAATCTATTAAAAGTGCGTACAAAAAAAATTATGGAGCAAAAAACGTTGAAATTGAAATTGATAAAAATCTAACAAAATTGAATGTTTATCAATTATGGAAAGTCGTTGAAACAGTTGAAAACCCTAAAGAAGAAATTTCTTTGGAAGAAGCTAAAAAAATTAATCCAAAAATAGAAATAGGTGAAATGGTAAGAAAAAAGATCAATCTTAAAAAGGATTTTAGGCGAGTTGCCGCTCAAACAGCTAAACAAGTGATACTTCAAAATTTGAAGGAATTGGAAAAGAAAAACTTGTTTGATAAATACGTAGCTTTAAAAAATAGGATTTCAACCGCTGAAATAATTAAGGTTAGTGATGAATATATTGACATCAGAATAGGAAAATTAGAGACTAAACTCCCTATGAAAGAGACAATTCCTGGAGAAACTTTTAAAAGCGGAGAACTTGTAAAAGTCTACATAAAAAACATTCAAAACACATCAAAAGGCCCAAAAATTATGGTTTCAAGAACTGTACCTGAACTCATTACAGAACTACTATCATCTATCGTACCAGAGATAGAAGAAGGTATCATAAAAATTGTAAAAATAGTCAGGGAACCCGGAATACGGACTAAAGTAGCTGTTGTCAGTTCCATGCCTGGAGTTGATCCTGTAGGTGCTTGTATCGGTGAAAAAGGTTCAAGAATCAGTGAGTTACTGAAAGAATTAAAAAATGAAAAAGTAGATATTATAGAATATTCAGAAGATCCTAAAATTTTTATAAAGCATGCTCTTGCCCCTGCTGAAGTAAAAAATATAATTCTTAACGAAGATGAAAAAACTGCTTTTGTTTACGTCCCAGAGAATCAACTTTCTTTAGCTGTGGGAAAGGGAGGGCAAACTGCTAGATTAGCAGCAAAGATTACTGGATGGAAAATTGATATTCACTCATTAAAATAAGTGAAAAAAATACCGCATCAGTCAATTAGATGCGGTATTTTTTTAGGGGTGAGAAATACAAATAGGTCATAATTATTACTTTAAAAAAAAAGGAAGGGGGCGATACCTACTCTCACACGTCAAAGCGTACTACCATCGGCACGATACGGCTTAACCGTCAGGTTCGGTATGGTTCTGGGTGTTTCCCGTATCGTTATCTTCACCCCCTATTACTCATTCACAAGTGCATAGAGTTTCGTCCAAAGCCTCGGGCTATTAGTACCGCTCGGCTCAATACTTCTCAGTACTTACACCTGCGGCCTATCTACGTCTTGTTCTCAAACTGCCCTTACCTCTCTCGAG
>NZ_AZRI01000034.1:0-11829 GCF_002895585.1 Petrotoga sp. 9T1HF07.CasAA.8.2
TTGTTGTTCTATCTCTTCTATGTACCATGGCTCTGTTATATTCAGTATCTGTTCAAAAAATTTTGGTAACTCTTTTCTCATCTGGTATCACTCCCTATATGTTTTGTGTTCTTCTACATGATACCAGATTATTTAATCATTTGTTCATATTTCATTTTTTCTACCCACACTTTTTGGAAGAGAACCAATAATTTAAACTAAGGTGGTAGAGTTGGAAATTAAATACGATAAAAATAGTATAATCAAAATATTAAAAGATAACAAGATTAAGGTTACTCCAAATAGATTCAAAGTAGCCTTTGAGCTTTTTAACTCTAATGAACATCCGTCGATTGATCAATTGCATCAAAAGTTAGTAAAAAGTAATGAAACTCAGATTTCTTTCACTTCAGTGTATAACATTGTAAAATTATTTGAAAATGCAGGACTAGTAAAAGAAATTTTAATTGAAAATAAAATTCATTACGATTCTAACATCACCCCTCATGCGCATTTTATTTGCAAAAATTGTGGAAAAGTGCAAGATATAGAGTTAGATAAATTAAATTTCATAGATGAAAAGAAATTAATTAGTTTTAAAACTTTTACTGAAGAAGAATTAAAAGATAACAAAATCGACTCTGTTGAAATCACTTTCTATGGAATCTGTGGAGAATGTTTAAAACAAGAAAACAGTGAGGCGTAAGTCGATATTTTTGCCTCACTGTTTTTTTGACTTAATATAACAAATACCTTCAACTCTCATCCCCAACTTATCAACGCCTACTCAAATTTTACCTTTAAATCCTTATTGGCTTTTATTTCGTCCAATCTTTTAATAGTTAAAGTCAAAGGAGCTTCTTTTAACTTATCTGGTTCTTTTCTGGCTTCTTCTAAGATTTTCTCATATATAGAAGCAACTTCATCCAAGGTTTCTTTGCTTTCAGTTTCGGTTGGTTCGATCATCATTGCTTCATCCACTATCAAAGGAAAATAAACTGTTGGAGGATGCATACCATAATCTAAGAGCCTTTTTGCAAAATCCAGTGTGCTTACACCATAATCTTTCAACGAAGTCCCTTTTATTACAAACTCATGCTTACAGACATCTGGATAAGCAACGTCTAAAAATTTCGACAACTTCTCTTTCAAATAATTCGCATTTAAAGTTGCAAGTTCACTTACCTTCTTCAAACCTTCTTTGCCCATTGATAATATGTAAGTGTATGCTTTGATTAGTACTAAAAAATTACCATAAAAGCTACGTACTTTACCAATGCTTTTAGGGATATCATAATCAAAATAATATTCCCCACTTTCTTTCATACCCACAATAGGTTTAGGCAAATACTCTTTTAAAAAAGACTTTACCGCTATAGGACCACTCCCAGGTCCCCCCATTCCATGAGGGGTGGAAAATGTTTTGTGTAGATTTAGATGAACAACATCGAAACCATTATCTCCAGGTCTTACTTTTCCCATTATTGCGTTTAAATTCGCCCCATCGTAGTACAACAAGGCATTGTTTTTATGCATCAAATCAGATATCTTCAGAATATCTTTTTCAAACAATCCCAAAGTATTTGGGTTTGTGAGCATAATAGCGGCAGTATTTTCATTCACTAAAGATTTCAAATGATCTAAATCGACTCTTCCCTCATTATTCGAATTAACTTTAACCACTTCAAACCCTGCCATTACCGCAGATGCAGGATTCGTACCATGAGCGGAATCTGGTATGATAACTTCATTTTTATGACCTAAATTATTTTCTTGTAGATATTTCTTAATAACAAGCATTCCTGTAAGCTCCCCATGGGCACCAGCAGCAGGCTGCAGGGTAACATAATCCATCCCTGTTATCTCTTTGAGAAATTCTTGTAATTCATACATCAATTCCAACGCACCTTGTACTGTACTTTCCTCTTGATAGGGATGAATAAATTTGAATCCATTCAAAGATGCAGCCTCTTCATTCAGAAAAGGATTGTATTTCATTGTACAAGAACCCAAAGGATAAAAACCTCTATCAACCGAATGGTTTAGACTGGCTAATTGATTGTAATGTCTAACAACATCAACTTCGTAAAGTTCTGGTAGATTCGGAGCTTCATTTCTAACTAAATGTTCTGGTATATCTATCTGAGATTCTTTGACATCCAATTTAGGAAGCGAATATGATGTTCTCCCGCTAACTGATTTTTCAAATATCAATTTCATGATAATCCCTCCAAGAAAGAACATAAAAAGTCGATATCTCTTTTTTTAGTCAGTTCTGTTGCACAAAACAGTACCTTATTCCCCATTTCTTCATAAAAATTCTTCAGTATCAAAGGTCCAAAATAATGTTGCTCCAACAGTTTTTCGTTGAGAAGATCAGGATCAATTTTGCTTTCTAATACAAACTCGTTAAAAAATGGTCCGTCAAATACAGGTTTAAACTTTTCAGTCTCTACCAATTTTTTTGCTAGATAATGGGCTTTATGATAATTCTGAAGAGAAACTTCTCTTATCCCTTGCTTTCCCATCACATTCATATACAAAGAAGCCAAAAGAGCATTGAATGCATGATTTGAACATATATTAGAAGTAGCCTTCTCTCTTCTTATATGTTGTTCCCTTGTCTGCAAAATCATGCAAAATCCTCTTTTACCATCTTGATCCACGGTTTCACCGATAATTCTGCCAGGCATCTTTCGGATGTACTTTTTTTTGGAAGCGAAGATTCCCAAACCCGGTCCCCCAAATGAAGGTGTATTTCCTAAAGATTGACCTTCTCCTACTACTATATCCACCCCAAATTTTCCAGGAGTTTCTAACAACCCTAAAGAGATTGGATAGGTAACTACAATGAAAATAACATCGCTAGGAACCTTTTCTCTTATCGCTTTCAAATCTTCTATTACACCAAAAAAGTTTGGATATGAAACTACAACACAAGATGTTTCTTGGGTGATTTTAGAAGTTAATTCATCTAGATCTAATTGACCCGTTTCAGATAAATAGCCTATTTGCTCTATATTCATCCCTTGCACTTCAACATAGGTTTTTGATACTTCTTGATACTCGGGATGAACCGTTTTAGACATCAAAACATGATTTTTACCATTAATTCTTTTTGCCATTAAAATAGCCTCAGCTAAAGCTGAAGCACCATCGTACATAGATGAATTAGAAACTTCCATCCCCGTAAGATTGCAAATTTGAGTTTGATACTCATAGAGTATTTGGAGGGTACCCTGAGAAACTTCAGCCTGGTAAGGCGTATATGCAGTTAAAAAATTCCTATTTGAAGCTAAAGGATATATCACAGAAGGAATATAATGATTGTAAATTCCCGCACCTCTAAAAATCCCGTATTCTTCCATATTTTTATTCATTTGCGATAAATCGGTTAGCCTTTCTTTAACTTCTAATTCACTCAAACCCGATGGGATATTCAACTCACCTTTGAACAGTGCTGGAATATCTCGATAAAGTTCATCTATATCTTTTATTCCCAAAAAAGAGAACATTTCTTCTATGTCTTTTTGGGTATGGGGTAAATATGGAAAATCATTCATTATAACATCTCACCTCTTTTTATTATTCTTATAAAAGTTGATATAGCGCCCCTTTGCCCGTATTTTTACTTTGTGCTTTTTACACTTCCTTTATAAAACGGAGTTTTCACGACCTCAGCTTCTAATAACTTTTCCCTTGCTTTTATACTCACAATGGTTTCTAATTTTGAAAATTCTTTACTTACATAGCCTAAGGCTAAATTTTTCCCCAAAGTAGGAGACTTTACACCACTTGTCACAAACCCTATATTTTCATTATCTTTGAAAATTTCATACCCATGTCTCACGGGCATCTTGTCGTGTACTTCCATACCAACTAATTTTCTTTTGATTCCTTCTTCTTTTTGTTTCAGCAAAGCTTCCTTACCAATAAATTCTTTATTAAAATCAACAGTCCAACTTAGACCTGCCTCCAAAGGAGTAGTATTTTCATCCATATCGTTGCCATAAAGGAGCATTTTAGGCTCGAATCTCAAAGTATCCCTGCTTCCTAAACCACATGGTTTCCCATCAACCTCTTTAGCAAGTTGTATAAGTCTATCCCAAACTTTAACAGCGATCGCTGGAGACAGGTACAACTCAAAACCATCTTCACCTGTGTATCCGGTCCTTGATAATATTACTTCTTCTCCTTCCAATCCTAGAATTTTGAAGGAATAATATTCTATACTATCCAGATCAATATCTTTAAGATATTTTTGCAGTTGATCCTGGGATTTAGGACCTTGGAAAGCTATTTGGCAATATTCATCACTCTTGTTAATAACCTCAACATTAAAAGAAGAAGATTGCTTTCTTACCCAATCAATATCTTTTTGAGTATTAGATGCGTTGACTACCAACAAGATCTTTTCTTCGTCTAATTTATAAGCGAGAAGATCATCTAAAATACCACCATCCTCGTTACACATAGGAGAGTACACAATTTTACCAATGGGTATCTTTTCCACATTATTTGTAATAAGGTGATTTACAAATTTCTGAGCATCTTTCCCTTGCACAAATAATTCACCCATATGAGATACATCAAAAACTCCAACACAATTTCTTACTGCGTTATGCTCATCAATAATAGAAGAATACCATAACGGAAGCTCCCAACCTGCAAATTCTCCCAACTTCGCTCCAAGTTCTATATGTCTTTCATAAAGCGGAGTCTTTTTAAGTTCAGACAAAGTAATTCCTCCCTTCTCCAATTCTTCAATTATAACTATCGCGCTTTCAAAATCTTTATCCTCAACATATAAATCGTAAATTGCTCCTTCACCGAAATATTCTCCACCTATTCCAATGGGAGATTTTAAAAATACTTGTATACCGTTTTCTTCCAAAATTTGTTTCAAAATCTGGCTCTGTGAATAATTGCAGTAATCTTTTAGTTTTTTCAGCATTGTCTCACACCTCTCAGAGAGAAGATACTATTCAAACTTAATTATATCACTCTTTGAAAAAGTTAGAAAGTCGAAGTATTTTTAATTAGAAGAGTTTAAAGGCAATTAAAGACGATTAAAGAAGTTTAAATCGATTTTTCAAACAGCTTGTAAAACTACGTGTCTATTATCCTCAGTGATTCCAAAGGCCGTCAATTTCCCACCGTACACACATCCCGTATCTATATCTACACTTATTATTTTCTTATTATTATCTCGTTTCACAAAGATCTTATCTTCACCTGTTAAGTACAATGTTGGAGTATGTCCATGAATGACGGTGTAATTATAAAACCTATCTGACATACTTAAAAATTCATCTCTTATCCACAACAAATCCCATTTATCTTGTTTTGAAAGTGACTTTTTTGGATTAACTCCCGCATGTACAAACAAATATTTCTCGTTTTCTACTTCCAACTCATAATACAGAGGTAGATCTTTTAAAAAGTTTATATACTCTTCCCCAATATTGTTATTGAAACTTTTAATTGTCGACAATGCACCGTTGTAAAACCAGACACCTTCTCCATACTCATGAGTTTTTTGACAATAGTCGACCATCATATCGTCATGGTTCCCCTTTAAAAAAATACGATTCCTCTGTTTGCTTAAAGTAATCAAAAGATCCAGCACCTTTTTTGAATCAGGTCCTCTGTCCACATAATCACCAAGAAAAATCATTGTGTCAGAATCTTTGATCTGTATCCGTTTTAAAAGCGAAATTAAAGTATCGTACATACCGTGGATATCTGAAATCGCCCAGATCACTTGAAACCCTCCCATGTGATCAAGTCTTTATCATAAAAAAATGGGCAGGAATCCTGCCCATTTTTTGGAATTTACTTCACCATATCTTTTAATTCTTTACCAGGAACGAATTTTGGAACCATCTTTTCTGGAATCTTAATAGCTTTTCCAGTTTGTGGGTTGACACCTTTTCTAGCTGCTCTTTTCTGAACTTTGAAAGTTCCAAAACCAACTAACTTAACCTCTTCACCCTTACTTAAAGCCTCAGACACTACATCAACAAAAGCATCAACGAAACTTTCTGCATCTTTCTTTGTTACGTTAGCCTTCTTTGCAAAAGCATCAACTAAATCTTTCTTATTCACAAACATTCCCCCTTTCAACAGATAAAGATTCTTAAATCCTGATTCTACGGAACTTCAACGAAATTATACCATAAAACCAAAAAAATATCCACTTTTGAATCAATATTATGAAAAATTACTCTTTATTTTCTAATATTTTAGCACTTTTTAAAAAAAGAAGCAACTTTTTTATAGCCTTTGCCCTATGACTTATGCTATTTTTTACGTCTTTGGTCAGTTCTCCAAAAGTACAATCGTATCCATCAGGAATAAAAATGGGATCGTAACCGAAACCATTCTTTCCCCTTATCTCAAAAGCTATTTTACCATAAACTTCTTCTTGACAAGTAACTAAAATATTTTTTTGAGGGTCAAAATACGTCGCCGCACAGGCAAAATAAGCGGTTCTATCTTTTTCATTTTCCAGCATTGATAATAATTCCTTCATCTTCTGCTCATAGGAATGATTTTCCATGAACCTTGCAGAGTTCACGCCAGGGAATCCTCCGAGAGAGATTATAGACAAACCAGAATCATCTGAAAAAACCGGTTTTTTTATTAATTTTGAATAAGCCCAAGCTTTAATAACAGAATTTTCTACATAAGTTTCGCCATACTCTTCTACTTCAAAATTATCCTCTTTTATCTCATCAAATATATATTTAACAGTGATACTTCCATTTATATCAATATTTTGCAAGATTTCATTGATTTCTCTTACCTTGTTTCTGTTTGATGTAGCCAAATACACCTCACTCAAAATCTTCTGCCACCTTTTTTAGTTCGATTATCTCTTGTGAAGGATTTTCTGAATAAAACACACTGGCACCAATGATAAAAGTGTTAACGCCACTTTGGTGAAGTAATCCAATGTTCTGTTTATTCACTCCTCCATCAACCATTATTTCAACATTCAGTCCTTTCTCATCAGAGAGCCTTCTTAATTTTCTCACTTTTTCATAAGTAGTTTCTATAAAATGTTGTCCAGTAAATCCTGGATTAACCGACATAATCAATACCTTGTCCACATATGGTAGAATTTCTTCTAAAAGTGACACTGGAGTATGCGGATTTAAAGTAACACCTGCTTCACACCCCAACTCTTTGATTTTTAATACAGTTCTGTGTAGATGTGTGACCGCTTCATAATGCACTGTTATGCTATTCACAGACTTAGAAAAGTTTTCTAAATATTTATCTGGTTCAACTATCATCAAATGAGCATCCAAATATATATCTTTAAATTTTTTTCTAATCGATTCTACTATTGGAAAACCAAAAGTAATGTTTGGAACAAACACTCCATCCATAATATCGAGATGTATTCCATCAGCATCTTTAGAAACTTTCTCTACCTCTTGAGCTAAATTCAAAAAATCAGCAGCTAAAATGGAAGGATATATTTTTATCAAACTGAAACACCCCTATTGTAATTTTAGTGAACTATCTTCTATTTCTTCGTATATTTGACAATAATTGGTATACCTACTCAACGAAATCTGTCCGTTCTCTACAGCCTCTTTAATTGCACATCCAGGTTCAACCGTATGGGAACAGTTCGAAAATTGGCAAAAACCGTCAAATTCCAAAAATTCTCTGAAATAACGCCTTACTTCATCTTTTTTTATTCCCCTTAACTCTAAACTCGAAAAACCAGGTGTGTCGACTATATATCCTCCAAAATCAAAATAAAGCAGTTCAGCATAAGTTGTTGTGTGTTTACCTCTACCTAATTTTTTGGAGATTTCTCCTTCTCTAAGTTTCAATTTTGGATCTAAAACATTCAATAAACTGGACTTTCCAACTCCAGAAGGACCTGCAAAGGTCGATACTTTGTTTTTTAAATATGATTTTAATATATCTAAATTATTTTTCGTTAATTTCGATGTAGGAATCACAGGATAAATTTTACCATATATTTCTATAAATCTTTCCATTTCTCTTTTTTCTTCGTCACTACCAAGCAAATCCGTTTTGTTTAACACTATGACTACATCAAGCTTCTCTTTTTCAGCGAGAACTATGATTTTATCGACTACTATCAAATCTACTTGAGGCTCTTTAATTGAGGTAACTAAAACAAGTTGATCCAAGTTAGCTACTCTAGGCCTGTATAATTCATTTTTTCTCTCTAAAATGTTTTCGATTCTTCCATAAGTATTATGTTGGTCCTTAGAATACTCTACATAATCGCCAACAATGGGCCTAATCTTCTGTAATTTGAATCTACCAGGGAGAAAGCAGTTAATTTTTTGATTACTTTCCAAATCTTGAACGGTTACCATATCCGAATGAAATCTAACAACTATACCCTTTCTCCAACTCATTGATTACTCCCTTCATATTTACCGACATAGAGAATCACCCTTTCTCCACTATAATTATTTCCTGGTGTTGGAGACATGTTCAATACCACATCATTTTCTTCAGGTTTATAAGTTAATTGATTTCTAATTTCAAAGGCTATGTTGTACTCACTTAAAAACTGTTGTGCTACTCCGGAAGGTATACCTATCAGATCAGGAATCTTCAGAGTATTCATCTCTCTAAGTTGGACTATTACGTGATGTCCTTCTTTTACCTTTGTACCAGGTTCAGGATCGGTATACAAAACTTTTTCTCCATTACCTACTACGTTTGGAATTAGATTTAATTCCTCTAAAGAAGAGATTGCTACCTTTTTATCTTCTCCGATCAAATATGGAATCTCAACCATATTGGAACTATTGGCAAAAACTGTCATAAAAAAAAAGGCAAATATTCCAGAGGCAACTATCCCTAAAATAAAAAATATCAAATTTTTTATTAATTTTCTTACTTTAATCATTATGTTCACCTATTAGCTTCTTTTAACTCTCTAGTTCTTAATTGGCCACATGCGGCTGATATATCACTACCTTTCTCAGCTCGCACCACAGCATCAATTCCGTTCTTAACGAGAGTATCCAAAAAAGCTTGAATAAACCTTTTTGACGGCTTTTCAAAGCCCGCTGGATTTTCATTGACAGGAATTAAATTAACCATCACTTTCAAATCACCAAATAGTTCAACTAATTTCAAAGCGTCCTCTTTTGAATCATTAAATCCTTTTATCAAAATATACTCAAAAGTAACCCTCTTTTTTGTTTTTTTCTGATAAATTCGGCATGACTGAATAACCTGCTCTACCGGATATTTATGATTTATTGGCATTATTTGATCTCTTTGAAGATTCGTTGGTGCGTGAAGTGAAACAGAAAGTCGAAACTCTTTGTTCAAATCTCCTAATTCTTCAATTTTCTGAGGAATTCCCGCGGTTGAAATGGTTATATGTCTTGCCCCTAACTTTTTCATCTTTGGATGGTTTAATATCTCTATGGTTTGAACAACGTTGTTAAAATTTAATAATGGTTCACCCATTCCCATGTATACAACATTTTTTACATCCATCTCTTTATCTTTTTCCATAGCTAACAGTTGACCAATGATCTCACCTGTCGATAAATTTCTAACGTAACCGCTTTGTCCTGTAGAGCAGAAAGAACATTTCAGTGGGCAACCAACTTGTGTTGATATACAAGCTATCGTTCTTGAAGGGTAGTAAATAATTACCGCTTCAACAGTGTTCTTATCCTCTAACTCCAAAAGATATTTGGTGGTTCCATCTATCTTTGAAACCTCTTTTTTAACAATATGAGGAATAGATATTTTAAAATTATCACTGAGTTTTTGTCTATCGTCTTTAGATAAATTAGTCATCGATTCGAAATCAAAAACTCTTTTCTTATAAATCCAATCACAAATTTGATCAGTTCTAAATTTTTCAAGTCCCAATTCATTGAGTAAGTAACTTTGTAAATCCGAATATTCAAAATCTAAAATGTTTTTTGTTTGCATATAACTTCCTCTCCATTAAAATATATACTATCGTTTCCCCTTCCATATACTCCACGAGGGACCTGCGGTCCCTAACCCAACTGGGATGGAGGGCTCCGCCCTGTGACCCTTTTAAAATCAGAGCCTTAATTTTGAAGCTTAATTATAAGAATATCTTCTAAATCTTAGTTTTAGCGACCCTTCTCCCCGCTCCCCACCCATAAGGATAAAAGAATTTTTATCCCTTGACCCTGCCAGCCCACCCCTTTAAGTAGGTGAAAGATCAGCCTATTATACGTCATAAATCAATAACTAAGATGAAAAGAAATAATTCGGAGCTTCACGTGTAATCTTTACATCATGTGGATGACTTTCTGTTATACTTGCGGTTGTAATTTTTATAAATTTAGCCTTTTGCTGTAATTCCTTGATATCTTTTGCACCAACATACCCCATTCCAGCTTTGACTCCTCCAACTAATTGTATTATAACATCTTTTACCTCACCTTTGTATGCTACCATAGCTTCAACACCCTCTGGCACAAGTTTCTCATTTGGTGTACCTTCTTGGAAATATCTATCTTTGCTTCCTCTTTCCATAGCTGCTATCGAACCCATGCCTCTGTATGTTTTAAACTTCCTACCTTGATAAATTATCGTTTCGCCAGGTGCCTCTTCAGTACCTGCAAAAATACTTCCCATCATCACGGTAGAGGCTCCTGCAGCTAAAGCTTTGACGATATCTCCAGAATATCTTATCCCACCATCTGCAATAACAGGAACGCCGTATTTATTCGCTTCTTCTGAAACTTTCATAATTGCACTTAACTGTGGTACCCCCACACCGGAAATAACTCTGGTGGTACAAATAGAACCTGGTCCAATTCCAACTTTTACTGCATCTGCTCCGCTTTCTATTAACATCTTGGCAGCTTCAGCAGTAGCTATATTTCCAGCAATTACAGGGAGTTCCGGGAATCTTTCTTTTATCTTTTTTAAAGTTTCAATAATATTTTTGGAATGTCCATGGGCTGAATCTAAAACAACAAAATCGACTCCTGCATCAACTAATTCTTGCGTTCTTTGTAAACCATCTGAAACACCAACAGCAGCTCCAACAACTAAACGCCCTTTATCATCTCGTGTTGCGTTTGGGTTTTCGATTACGGAAGTAATATCTTTTATCGTTATCAAACCTTTTATATGTCTTTTATCATCTACTATAGGCAATTTCTCTATTTTATTTTGATGAAGTATCTCTTTTGCCTCTTCCAAAGATATATGTGAACCAGCTACAACTAAATTTTGGTAGGGAGTCATCAATTCTTTAGCTTTCTTTTCCATATTTTGTTCAAACCTAATATCTCTATTGGTCAATATACCCAAAAGAACTTTATCATCATCCACAACTGGTAATCCACCAATTCTGTACTCTCTCATGATCTTTTCAGCTTCTTTAACGGTTGTATCGGGCGTAATTGTTATGGGATCGTATATAATCCCGTTCTCTGTCTTTTTTACCTTTGAAACCTCATAGGCTTGCTGTTCAATCGACATATTTTTATGAATAACACCAACGGCACCTTCTCTTGCCATAGCTTTTGCCATTTGGGATTCAGTCACAGTATCCATCGCTGCAGAAAGAAAGGGGATTTTTAAATGGATATTTTTTACTAAATAAGATGTAGTATCAACCCTGCTCGGTACAACTTCGCTATACTGCGGTAGTAGTAACACATCATCAAAAGTTAGATACTCTTCCATTTCTCTGCCTCCTTGCCGTGGTGAATATTATCGTAAAAAAACGTTTTTAGCGCCCCTTAGCCGGGGCCCTGCCCTGTAACCCATTTAAAATTATTTAATTTTTAAAATATTTATTCTATCTAGATTTGCGCCCCTTCGCCCCGC
>NZ_AZRI01000035.1:0-15525 GCF_002895585.1 Petrotoga sp. 9T1HF07.CasAA.8.2
CCCCTTCGCCCCGCAGCCCACCCATGATAAAAGATTTAATATATAAAAAATGAGGGAATATTTCCCTCATATTGGTGGAGTCGATGGGACTTGAACCCACGACCTCTACCGTGCCATGGTAGCGCGCTCCCAGCTGCGCCACGACCCCGTAAATATAGAAACTTCATTTAAGCATAAGAATTATAACACAACTGATCTCTTTTTTCAAGCATTTTTTTTAACATAAAATCACAATTTCTAATTAATTTTTATTATTGTAGTTGACAAAACGTTAGAATTCAACCCTGCTTAATAGTACCCCTTCTGCGTCGTAGAGGGCCGCAATATCGCTATCGTTATTCCATATATAAGCGCCCGTCCATTTTAAATTAGTTGGAGGTTCATCTATTGCGTTACTGCCTGACAAAATATTCACACATTTTCCAGCTTTAAGTATATATCCATCTGGAAAATTAAACTTTTGGTTCCCAACTTCGCTAACCAAAACCCATCCTGTTAAATCAACGTCTATATCAGTATTGTTGCAGATAGTAACCTTTTCATCAGAAACATCTAAATACGTAATCAATATAGAAGTTTTTTGTGGTGTTGATTCTTGGGCATCTTCCATAAGATTAACAATGTTAATTGGTTCAACGTTAAAATTTATTTTATTCCCATCACTAATAGCTATAATATGTCCCTGCAAATCTGTACGAAAAAGATCTACCTTACACATTTTCAATCTTTCTAATACTTCCTGAGCTGGATGACCGTAATTATTATTTTTACCCACAGATATAACCGCATATTTTGGACTAACTTCCTTTAAAAACTCTTGCGAGGTCGAAGAATCGGACCCATGATGGCTAACTTTAAGAACATCTGCTTTTAAAAACATACTATTATCTATCATATCTTTTTCAGAAATTCTATCGGCATCTCCAGTGAAAAGATAAGAAGAATTTCCAAAATCTAACTTCATAACAGCACTCCAAGAATTAAGATCTGTTCCATAATTTTTCACCGGTCCAACAAAATACACATTGCTGAATGAAGGGCAACCTATCACAGCCGCTAAAGCAGGATTAATTAAAGTAATCCCAGCCTTAGCTGTTTTAATGTAGGTCCCTTCGTTTCTCACTTCTAAAACAAAATCATTATAGGTTTTCGTGGTGTGGGAAACATCCGGGGCATAGACATTTTCAACTTCAAAGGCTTTTAAAACATCATCTAACCCACCTATATGGTCTGCATCAGGATGAGTAGCTATCAAATACTCTATATCATCAACATCTTGGGATTTGAGGTAAGTAACTACATCGTCACCATACCAATTATTACCACCGTCAATTAAAATATCAACATTATTTGGTAATTTTATATAAACTGAATCACCTTGGCCAACATCAATAAAATGAACTTCAACATCCGAAGTGATAGGAAGAGCTGTGCCTGATCTTTCTAAAAATGGCAAATAATCTTTAATCAGGTCTATTAATTTTTGGGTATAGTTAACTTTCATATACATTAGTTCATCTGTTTGGTAGCTCGTGACGTAACTCCAAATAAAGCTTGGAGAATTAAAGGATAGAGAAAGGGAAAAAGGAAGAAGTAATATGCAAAATATCAATAGAATCTTCTTCATAAGTATCTCCTCATTACTTTGTTTATTATTATATTTTTACTATCCTTAGGAGCTTTAAAACATCTGTTAGCGCCCCTTCGCCCCGCTGCCCACCCATATGGATAAAGGATCTTTATTCTTCATCCCTGCTCCTTATTCGTAAGGAAAAGGAGTTTTTAACCTTCATTCCAACTCCCCATCCTTTATTTAATTCTTTTTTATATTATATCATCAAAATATCATTAAATCATAAAATTGCTCTTCGTAAAACTTTAAATTATAAATATGCTATAATATTATAAACCACATAGGAGGCGATTTTTATGAAAAAGTACCTAAGTGTTTTCTTTGTTGTTTTGTTCTTATTTTCCACTATTTACGCTTTCAAAGTAACCATGGTTACCGACGTAGGAGGGCTAGGAGACAAATCATTCAACGACGGAACGTGGCAAGGTGTTTTAAGAGCAAGAGACGAATTAGGGGTAGAAATTGCAGTAATCCAATCATCTGAACAAACAGATTATTTACCAAATCTATCTAACGCTGCAAGAGATTCAGACGTTGTAATCGCAGTGGGCTTCATGATGACGGATGTTCTTTTCAACGTAGCTCCCCAATTTCCTGATGTTTATTTTGTAGGGATAGATATCGAACCATCTCCTGGACAAGTAGTCCCTTCAAACGTTGTTTGCTATGTTTTCAACGAGCATGAATCAAGCTTCCCAGCAGGTTATTTGGCTGCAATGATGAGTAAAACAGGAAAAGTTGGATTTATAGGAGGAGTTCCAGTTCCTGCCGTTACCAAATTCGAAGCTGGCTACGCAGCAGGGGTTAAAGTATACAATGAATTACATAACGAAGATGTCCAAGTCGTATCAGGCTATGCAAACACCTTCAATGACCCTGCTTTAGGAAAGAGTTTAGCTTTAACACAGATGGAGAACGGAGCAGACATTGTTTTTCATGCAGCCGGACCTACGGGTAACGGAGTAATTGATGCTGCTAAAGAAAGAGGAAGCAATCTATACAATCTCCCCCAAAATGCATCTTTGGAGCAAATCATCGATAAATACTATGAATTAGAAAAGAATTATTTTGCAATAGGCGTGGATGTAGATCAAGGTTACATGGCTCCGGGTTACGTATTAACAAGTGCGATGAAAAGGGTTGACACAGCTGCTTTTGAAGGCATTCAATCCGCCATGTCCGTAAGAACCTTTGAATCTGGTGTTTTTAGATTAGGTATGAAAGAAGACGGAGTAAGTATAACACCAATGAAATACACAAGAAGCATGGTGCCCATTAGATACTTTGTAGAAATCGAATATCTAAAAAAATTGATAAAAGAAGACAAATTAATAATACCATCAGATCCTTCCCAAATTGGATCATTTGAAGTTCCTGAGATAACTTTTCCATATTAATTATTAAAATATCCCGCTTTTTGCGGGATATTTTATATTTTAACTAAACACTCTCACCAACCATATTCACCTATTAAAGGAACAAACACACATCCATCAGAGTATTCAACCTTCATATTTCCATCCTCTAACTTAGTTATTTTATGTAAACGTTGAAACGTTCTAGAACCAATCGGAATCACCATTCTACCACCAATTTTAAGTTGAGAAAACAAAGGTTCAGGAACCTTTGGAGCTGCAGCTGAAACTATGATTCCGTCAAACTCAATCTCTTCTTTTGGCCACCCTTTTGTTCCATCTCCAACCTCTAAAACAATATTTTTATAACCTAATTCCTCAAATTTATTCTTTGCTCTTTGAGCTAACGTTTCATTTCGTTCTATCGTATAAACAAGACGCACTATCTCTGCCAGTAAAGCCGTTTGATAACCAGATCCCGTTCCTATCTCTAAAACTACGTCGTTTTCTCTTAACTCTAATAATTGAAGCATTAAGCCGATTATATAAGGCTGAGAAATAGTTTGCCCTTCGCCAATAGGCAAAGGGCAATCATCATATGCATACCTCTCAAGATCTTTTGGAACAAACAAATGTCTTTTAACCTTCAAAAAAGCGTTTAGAACTTTTTCATCGCTTATACCTCTTCTTTTTAGCTGATACTCAACCATCATTCTATTTTCTTCCTCAAAATCCATCAAAATTTTCCTACCTTAGAAGAAATATATTCATCTATTGCCTTAGCAGCTCTTTTACCTGCACCCATTGCCTCGATAACGGTTGCTGCACCTGTAACTATGTCTCCTCCTGCCCAAACTCCTTCAACAGAAGTAACCCCGGTAACGGGATCTGCCTCTATATAACCCCATTTATTCAGTTTCAATTCAGGAAATGCATTGAGTAATACCTTGTTTGACTCTTGACCTATAGCAACGATAAAAAGATCTGCGGGTATTTCAACGTAACTATTTTCAATGGGGATAGGTCTTCTTCTACCAGAAGAATCAGGTTCTCCCAATTTCATCTTTTGACAGACAACACTTGTCAATTCTCCCTTTTCGTTTCCTTTACACTCTATTGGATTAGTCAGCCACATAAAATTGATTCCCTCTTCAACGGCGTTTTCATATTCTTCTTTTCTTGCTGGCATTTCTTCCTCCGATCTTCTGTACACCACTGTTACGGTTTCGGCACCAAGCCTTAACGCCGATCTTGAAGCATCCATCGCGACGTTGCCTGCTCCAACAACTACCACATGTTTGCCTACCTTAACCGGAGTATCAACCAAAGGAAACTCATATGCTTTCATCAAATTAACCCTTGTTAAGAATTCACTTGAAGAGTAAACCCCGTTCAAATTTTCCCCTTGGATATTCAAGAATCTGGGCGTCCCCGCACCTGTACCTATAAATATAGCGTCGAACTCTTCTCTCATTTCATCTATTGTAATTGTCTTTCCTACCACTACATCCGTCTCAATTTCCACTCCCAATGATTTAACATACTCGACTTCTTCAAATACTATCTCTTTTGGAAGTCTGAACTCAGGGATACCGTAGGTCAAGACCCCTCCGGGTTTGTGCAAGGCTTCAAAAATTTTTACGTAATATCCCATCTTTGCCAAATCTGCTGCCACCGTCAGTCCTGAAGGTCCTGCACCTACAACGGCAACTTTCCCCTTGACATTGTCTTTAGACACTTGGATATTATTCTTTTCATTTTTTCTTTGAACTCTTTCCCAATCCGCCACAAACCTTTCTAATCTTCCTATGGCAACTGGTTCAAAAGCACCTGATTTACCTAGGGTACATGCACCTTCACACTGATTCTCCTGCGGACAAACTCTTCCACAAATAGACGGTAGATTGTTGTAACTCTTCAGTATTTCTGCAGATTTGGCAAGATTACCTTCTTTCAACTCTCTTATAAAACCTCGTATATCTACACCAACGGGACATCCGTTTATACAATTATATGCGCTATCAGGACATTGTAAGCATCTATCGGCTTCCATCATAGCCTCTTCCAAACAATAACCATATGCAACCTCTTGAAAGTTGTGCTTTCTCTCTTCGGGAGGTTGTTTTTTCACAGGAACTTTATTCCTCAAAATCTTTTTTGGACGTTTTTTCTTTTTTTCTTCTAAAGACTCCTTCTCCTCAACTTTGTACTGCCCCAGTCTCTTTAACAATTCATCCCATTCAACGAGCTCACCTTCAAACTCAGGGCCATCCACACAGGCAAATTTAACACTATCTCCAACTGTTACCCTACACCCACCACACATTCCTGTTCCATCTACCATAATTGGGTTCAAAGACACTATTATTGGAAACCCAAGTTCTTGAGCTGTCTTTGTGGCAAACTTCATCATTATAACTGGTCCAATAGCCCAAGCCTTATCTATTTTTTCTCCATCTGAAACTACTTTTTTCATACCATCGGTAACCAAACCTTTCATACCTTTTGATCCATCATCTGTTGTTACTATCAACTTATCAGAAAGCTGTGTAAACTCATCTTCTAAAATTAAAAGATCCGCGGTTCTTGCTCCCATAATTGATATTACCCTGTTGCCTTTTTCTTTCAATGCTTTTAAAATAGGTAAAATTGGGGCAACACCTATACCTCCACCAATCAACAATACCGTCCCATAATAATCTATTTCTGAAGGATTGCCCAAAGGTCCAACGACATGGGCAAAGACATCACCATTTTCAAAAGTTGACATTTTCTTCGTACTTTTACCAACAACTTGAAATATGAGTCTTATCTTATCCTCAGTTTTATCCACTATAGTTAGAGGAATTCTCTCTCCATCTTCCTCTGCTATAACTATAACAAACTGACCAGGTTGTGCATGAGCTGCTATCTTTGGTGCTTCAACCCAAACGCTGTATACATCTTGAGCTAACTTCTTTTTCTCGGATATTTCGAACAAAACTTCCACCCCTTTTTAGTTTTTTTCAATGTTTCTATTGAGATATTCTTGCACTAAAGCATCGAACATTTTCCCATGTTTAGGGTATCTCAAGTGTAATAATTCATGAATAATTACCTCAAATCTAAAACTTTTTGGCTCATTTAAAAGTTTTTTATCAAAGGTTAACCTACCTCTTGAAGAGCAACTTCCCCATTTTTTACTCATTTCACGAATATGAATTTCTTTTGGTTGTACCCTGATATCTTTTGCTAAATTCCAAACTTCGGCTTTAAACTCAATTGGGTCAATCATTAGCATCCCTACCTTTTAGAATGTAGAGATATTTTTCGAATAACTGTTTTATTTTTTCGCCTTTGAGTCCTTTCGGCCCTAATAACTTGTAAAATTCCTGTCTCATTTTTCTTTTTTGAACTTCGTCTTTATCCCAAAGAGGATAAGTTTCCTTTTTTTTCTCGAACTCTTCAGCAATATCCTCGGCATCATCGATCGATTCATCTTTCAATAATTCTTTGAGGGTAAAGAATGCTGCTGATTTTCCACTTTCTTTTTGAGCTTTCTTTTTGTTATTTGTTTCTTGTACCAAGTTCTTTAAGCCATTTAAAGTTTCTTCTGTACTCTTCTGTCTGTTTTTGTACAGAGAAATTAAATTCTCCGCTTTTTCTCCTATTGTAATGAGAATTGGATATTCTACGCTTTCTTCTTCAACAGTCTTTTCAATACTCTTGTATAAATTAAAAACCTTTTCAACGTCTGAAGCATTACTTTCTTCAATCCTCTTTAAAGTATATTCATCTATCACAAAAACTTCCAATGTATCTTTAATTTTACTATTTTTTGTATACTTTTGAATTAATTTTTTCGTTTTCTCCGTAAATTCCTCATCGACAGATACACCTTTTTCATATGCATTTTTCAAAATCTTATACATCCTTGAAAGGGTATCATAATCTTGTAGATATTTCTTTAAAAATTTGTCGGGAGATAATATTTCATACAAACCAGAAAGTTTCCTATAATATTTATAAAATTCATTACGTTTTTCTTCATCCCTAAAATACTCTAAGACAGCATCTACAGATTTGCCTCTTTCTTTTTTGGCAACGATAGAAAGATATTTCTCTTTGCCTATTTCCATTTCTTTAGCAAAATCTTCCTTTAAAAGTTCAATATCTTCGATTACCCCTTCTATATCCTCAGAATCAAAAGCAAGTGCCTTTTCTAAATTATTAAAAATACCCACAAAATCGACAACAAGTCCGTTCTTTTTATCTTTTTCATCCTTCTTGTACGGCCTATTGATTCTGGCTATAGCCTGTAAAAGAACGTGATCTCTCATCGGTTTATCTAAATACATACAATAAAGAATCGGTGCATCAAACCCAGTCAATAATTTTTCGGTTACGATTAAAATTTTTGGTAATTCTCCGGGCTTTTTAAAGTTCTCTCGAACTTTTTTCTCTTCAATTTCAGATAAATAATATTTCGTCATTTGGGGGGGATCGTTTTGACTCTGACTATATACAACTTTAGAGTATTCAGAAGGTAGATGTTTGTCTAATTCTTCCTTGTATAATGCACACGCTTCTCTATCAACGGCCACTAGAAAAGCTTTGAAACCCATTGGTTCGATATACTCTTTAAAATGCTTCGCCACAAATTTTGACACCAACTGAACTCTGTCATTGTTTTTTAGCATATTTTTAAGTTTTACGGCTTTTTCTAAAACCTTGTTAAGTTCTTCTACATTGTTAACTCCTTGAGTCTCTGCCAGTGCCAAAAATTCTTTCTCAAGAACTTCTTTTTCAATCATCATTTTATTTGGTGCAAACGTATAATACAAAGGAACGGTAGTGCCATCGTTAATCGATTCTGATATGCTGTATTTATCAAGGTATCCTTTAGGGGGATCATCTTTACCAAATGTAACAAAAGTTCCTTTTCCATAATTTGTCTTATCGATGGGAGTACCAGTAAAGCCTATATAAGTTGCATTTGGTAAAGCTCCTTCTAAAAATGTACCAAGCTTCCCACCCGTGCTTCTATGAGCTTCATCTACTAAAACAAAAATATTTTTCCGTAGATTTAAATCAGCAGAAATATTATCAAACTTATGAATCATACTAACAATTAAACCTCTTTTATCGGTTTTAAGAAGCTGCCTTAGATGTTTTTTACTTTCTACAACCTCGACATTTTCAATGCCAACAGATTTCAGATTGCTGAACAACTGTGATTCAAGTTCGTTTCTATCAACAAGCATAATTACTGTCGGATTTTCAAAAAAGGGATCTTCTATAATTTTTTTCGCCGTTACAATCATAGTGTAAGTTTTACCAGAACCTTGAGTATGCCAAATTAATCCACGTTGCTTTGAAGGATCTTTAGCCCTTTCAACTATCTTATCAACGGCTTTCATTTGATGAGGCCTTAAAACAACTTTTTTAAGTTCTTCATCTTGTTTCGTAAAAAGAATAAAATCAGTAAGTATCTTTATTATCCTTTTTCTATCAAAAAAAGTTTTAATTAACGTTTCATAACCTTGATCTAATTCATCCTTCCATTCGAAGAGGGATCCACCTGAAAGGTTCCAAGTTGCACCGTAATAAAAGCGAATCACATCTATTAAACCAAATATTTGTAAAACAGCCAAAAGTTCTGGCGTTTGCTGATGATACCTTTTTACTTGCTTATAGGCTTCATTAAGCGGATCAATTCTATGAGGTGCTTTCGTTTCTATGAGTATAAACGGGACTCCATTAATAAGAAACACCACATCTGCCCTTATCGTTTTGCTCCCATTTGTAAATGTAAATTCGTCGGTAACTTGGAATATGTTTCTATCTATTTCATAGGTATCTAAAAAAGTTACGTTTCTTTCTCTTTTTTCATTGGGTACAAATATAGTTTTAAGTCCTTTTAAAAATTCCCAGAGTATCAAATTACCTTGTATATTGGGTGGAATCCTTTCAAGATCTTTTAATATTTTTTCTGCTGAAAGATGGTCCATAAACCCCGGATTGAGTCTTTGAAGTTGCTTTATAAATACATCTTTGAATATTAAGCCTTTTTCTCCACCTTTTAGCCTCAAGGCTTCATCAGGTTTGACGTATTCCCAACCAAGGTTCAGAAAAACCTTGGTTCCTTCTGATGATCCATATTCAGCAGATTCTTCTTGTACGTATTTTATAATTGGATCCTGAGCAGAATATTTTTCATCTCCCAAGCCCATAGCTACACCACCACTTTCTCACTTTTTTCTCCACTAAATTAATAATATTTTTCTCTTTGCTTTTGACAAAAATAAGAAAAAAATTTTTTTATTCATCGAAAACATTCTCCAAATGATTCACCCTTATTTTTGCGGTCATAAGATTATGCAACAATGATTTAAAGAGATCTTCAAGGGCCTTTTTCTTGCTCTCTTCCGCCTCGATTTTTTGATCGATCGCTGAGAGAATTGAAGCGATCTTTTGTTGGATGGGGAGAGGAGGGAGTGGGATTTTGAAATTTTTTAATCTCGAACTAGAAAGGTTGGGGATTGTTGTTCTATTTGCTGTATAAAGATACATTTGCCTTTGATTAATTGCGTGATCCATCCAAAAAACAAAGAATTCTTCACTGACACCTTCTTCTCTTGGCCTTAATCTGTGTAAATGATTTTGATAAGCAGCTTCTTTTAATTCTCCCCTATACAATGCTGTTCTGCCTATATCTCCTCCCTCACAAACCAGAACATCGCCGATTTTTAGCCTCAATTTTTCAAATTCTTCTTTATTGAAATACATAAAATCTATTTTTGAAATATCAATTTTTCCCCATGTTATATTTGATGTTCTTAAAAAAGGTTTTTTAATTTTATTTTCTACCGATTCTTTTGAAGATAATTGTTTCCCCTGTTTAATTTCAAAGACGTCGCCAAGCCTCACAACCTCCCACTTTTCAGGCACTAATCCAATCTCCGTTTCTTTAAGTGGCACTTTTTCAACTTCTTCCAAACTTACAGGCCCGTAAGTAAACAAGTACTTCATCATGGACTTTTTGAGTTCTTTTGTTGCTTTTATAACATCCTCAGTCTTCTCCTTTGCCTCTTGTACTGAAGAGAGGACATAGGCAATCTTTTTTTGTTCAGAGAGCGGAGGGAGGGGAATTCTTATTTTTCCTAAATTTTTAGGATATAGATGACCTCCTTTAACTTCTTCCCTAATCTGGTTTCTGGAACTCATCAAAATAAGAGATAAAAAGCAGAAATAAGGAATGATGTTTTTTTTAGGTCTTACTCTTATCAATTCAGCTACAAAAAAAGTTTTTTGACTTGGTATTTCTTTGACATATCCTATTTTTTGACCTACGATATTAGAAGAATGCGCGGCAGAAAGTATAAGACTATCCCCTTCTTTAATTCTGCATCTTTCCCCAAAATCTGTTTTTACAAAACTTCTATCCCCCTTTATTATATTTGATATTTTATTTTCATTTTCATAATCCTTTACCTTTATAATTCTATAACCTTTATAATCTTCATAATCATCTCTTTTAGGAGTCTTACCTTGTTGAAGTTCAGAAACCTCCCCCAACTTCACAACTTCCCAATCTTTCGGCAGCAAACCTAGTTCTGTCTCTTTGTATTCTTCTTTTTGGTTAAGATCTAATTTCATAGTCCCATCTCTTTTAAAATGATCTCTAATTTTTCATCGGCTTCTTTTCTCTCTTCTTCTGCTTCTTTTAACTGCACAACAGCATCCTCCAAAGGCAGTGTTTCGTCTTCACCATTTTGAGCAACATAACGGGAGGGGCTTAAATTATAATCATTTTTCGCGGCTTCTTCTTTGGAAATTATTTTACTTATTCCCTCTTCTTCTTTCCAATTGAGATAGATCTCTGCTATCTTTTCAATACTGCTATCAGGCAAGAAGTTCTTAGGTCTTCCTTTTTCATAGAGCTTTGATGCGTTTATGAGAAGTATCTGGTCTTGCCTTTGTGCTGGTTTTGACTTATTAATCACTATGATAACCCCTGGTGCTGAAGTGTTATAGAACAAATTCTCTGGAAGTAATAAAACGGATTCAACAAGATCTTTTTCAACAAATTCTTTTCTTATATCTCTTTCTCTATTTTTTCCCACATTTCCACTACCCCTTGATACAGCACCTGTATCAATTACTAGAGCCATCTTACCATCATTTTTCAATGAGGCAAACATATGCTGAATCCATCCCCAGTCCGCACTGTTCGATGGAGGGTATCCAAAAATGAATCTATTGTAAGGATCGTTTTCATAAACAGATTGTGAGAATGTTTGATTCCACATGGGATTTGCAGTTACTAAATCGAATTTCTTGAGTGATCCTTCAGAAGTTGTAAACGCAGGTCTATTCATCGTATCACCAAGGGCAATTTGTGCTTCCATGTCGTGTATAAAGATATTCATTTTTGCCATTGCATACGTTGAATGCAAGATTTCTTGCCCATAGAATTTAAGAGGTTCTTTAGCTCTGTCTTCTCCGTATTTTTCTTTAAATCTCAGATGAGCTTTAATCAGCAAGCCCCCAGATCCACAACAAGGGTCATAGACCTCGTCTCCAGGTTTTGGGTCTAAGATTTTTGACATCAAAATCGCTACCTCACCAGGGGTGTAAAACTCACCAGCACTTTGCCCAGAACCTTCCGCAAATTTTCTCAGCAAATATTCGTATGCACGACCTAAAATATCTGGATCAACATCTTTCAAGCCAAGGCGATGTCTTCCTAAAACATCAATTAATGCTACCAACACATCGTCACTTATAATTCTTTGACCACCTGCAGTTGCGTTGAAATCTACAATATCTATTACACCTTGAAGTTTGGGATTGTATCTTGCAATTGTTCTTACGGCGTCGGTTAAATATTCTCCGACATTTGTAGTTTTTTTAGCAACTTCAGACCATCTCGCTTCTGGTGGCAAGTAAAAACGCACTAATTGGTGATCACTTTTTATAAAATCTTCGGCTGTCTCAAGTGAACCAAACTTTTCTGATAGCTCGTTCAATTCGTCTTCGAACACGTCAGAAAGTCTTTTTAAAAATATCAAAGGTAAGATATAATCCTTGTATTTGGGGGCATCTATAGGTCCTCTTATTTTACAAGCAGCTTCCCAAAGCCAGTTTTCTAGAGTTTTGGTATCAAGGTTATTTTGAGCCATTTGTTGTCCTCCCTGTGTTCCGAATCAATAATTATATTCAAAATTTATCAAAATGAATAACCTTTTCAAGAGGTCTTTTTGGAACGTGGAAATTGCCGTTCTCGTCCATATAATATTCAACCGTTTCATCGTTATCCTCTGCAAAAGATTCGTGCCCTTTATAACCTAACGGAATTACGGTATCAATCTCGTAGTCATCAGGGACGCGTAGGATTTCTCTTACATTTTTTCTGTTGATAGTAACGATAGGACATCCACCAATACCTTTTGACCATGCTGCTAACAAAATATTTTCAAACGCTGCTCCTATATCGTGACCAATCCACTTTGTGGCTCTTTGTTTGTTGACTAAAATAAAAATATATGCAGTTGGCTTTTCTCCTTCTTTAGGAGTCCCTTTTGGGGATATGTAGCTAGCCCAACCTAAATTTTCAAAGACTTTGTCGCAAGTTTCTTTATCTTTTACAACGATAAACTCTAAGGGTTGTTTATTCGAAGCACAAGGTGCTAACCTTGCACAATCTACTAAATCTTTCAATATTTCATCATCGATGGGGTCTTGCTTGAACTTTCTGATGCATCTTCTTTGTTTGATTATTTCTATTACCTCCATGTTGTTGTTTTCCCTCCATTAATTATTTTTGTTAGTGTTTTTTTAGAAGTTCTAAACCTTGCTTTAGCGCCCCTTCATTTATTGAATTTCTATGCCCAATTCTTCAAGCGGTATTTTGAACTCTCTTATACCGGATGAATATGGAGCAATTTCGTAAAGTTGATAGATTACAACAAAATCTTCATTTGTAATATAATAATCTCGATCATACCCTATCGTGTCTAAAGTTTCATCAACATTAAAATAAATTTTAGGGTCTGCATTTATTTCTTCGATTATGCTTTCTTTGATTATTCCAAAAGATTCGCCTGTGTCTTCACTATATAAATCTAAGAAATCGTATAGATTGAGGAATTTACTGAGAGTTAGATCATAATTGTAAGTTTTTCTTGTAGTCATTGGATGAGCCTGGTGATAAACATAAGAAAAATAATCAGTGTAAAAGCTCACGAAACTGTCTGAAACAAATCCTATTTCTGATTCTATAACTACTTGAACGTATGGTTCCTCAGATTCGTCTATACTATTTTTAAGACCATAAAGCTGATCGAGATATTCACTTAAGAAATCTTCAACATCTTTTGCTAAGTAACTATTTAAAAGAAAAGCACTTGGTGCATCCTTTGTACCGTAAAAAAAGGGAATACTTACACTTCCACCTAAGTTTTCTGTTAATTCTGATGATAGGGTTACATATTCGATTGAATAGAGGGTTATAGAAAACAGTATAAGCAATAAAAATATACTTAAAAATTTTTTCATAGTTGCTCTCCCCCTTAAAGTAAGTTTTTGATTGATTCGAGATGCTCTTTTATTATGCTTTTTGAACTTTCAAACTTTTCTGTTTCTTCATCATTCAAAGTTATATCGATAGTTCGTTCCACCCCGTCTTTGTTTATAACCGCAGGATATCCTATGTAGATATCGTCCAACAACACAGAAGGGGTATATACCCTACCTTCATTCTTAATTATCGATTCTACCAGCGCAGTTGTTGCTGAAGCTATTCCATAATTAGTTGCGCCCTTTTTGCTTATTATAGTGTAAGCAGAATTTTTTACATCTTCAAAAATCTTACTCAGATCTTTATTACATTTATCTTTGTACGGGCAATTACGGCAAAAACCTTTAATTGGAACACCTCCAATCATTGCCGAACTCCACGCTGCTAACTCTGAATCACCATGTTCGCCTATTATATAAGCGTGTACACTCATTGGGGAAACCCCACAATTCTTCCCTATTAAGGCTCTTAATCTTGCGGTGTCCAATATTGTTCCAGTTCCAATTACCCTCTTAGATTCAAAACCAGTCACTTTCCACACAACATAGCTCATAACATCAACAGGGTTAGTAATGTTTATTATCAACGTATTTGGAGCATATTTTTTTATATTTTCTGAAATGCCTTTTATTATTTTAGCATTCTTTATGGTCAAATCTAATCTCGTTTCACCAGGCTTTTGAGCAGCTCCTGCTGTAATTATTACTATATCGCTTCCTTCTATATCACTATACTCCCCTGCCCTTATGATCATTCTTTTGTGAAAGGTTGTAGCATGTAATAAGTCCAATGCTTCACCTTCTGCCATTTCTTTGTTGAGGTCGTAAAGAATGATCTCGTCAGCAACTGCTGCGTTTATTAAAGCAAAAGCGGTACTTGAACCCACTCTTCCCGTTCCTATTATGCTAATTTTCAAAATTATATCCCTCCAATTTTTTAAGTTTGCATCTATTAAAAACATATCTCAAAGTTATAGTATGCTTTTGTTCTCTACTTTAAAAATTCAAAATATTTCAATATTCCACTCAATGCCTTTTTAGTATCTTCTTCAAAAGAATTTCGCCACTCGTTACGCTCTGGAAAAAACATCTCTCTAAATAATTTATCAACTTTCGATCTTACTTGAGAATTTTTTGTACCATACCACCAAGCTTGATTTTCTAAAACCAAACTTTTTATACTTTTCAGTTGACCTATTAATCCTTCACCATATGTACCGAATTCTAAGCATGTAGAATAGAAATTCGAAGTACACTGATACTTTTTGTGTATATAATCAATCATATCTCCATTTATACTGTAAAAAGTTTCTTTTTTTGCTTGGGTAATAGGAGAATAATTAAATTGCTTTTCTCTGGTATTGCAATCTTCTTTGTCAAAGGCAGAGTCAACAATCAACAATTTATCTTTTGGACCTGCCCCAGTATGGATGTCTAAATGGAGGATAAATTCGTAGGTGTTAAAAACTCTTTCATAGATTTCTTTTATATACTCAGTTGATTTCTCTTCTTCCTTTCCGCCATAATAAATAGATTTATTATCAACATATTGACCTTTGGTTAGAGCCTCTTTTACCCCTTTTGTGCCTAATTTTAATAAATAAGGCAGCAATTCAAAAAATCCTACTATTAAACTTGAATCTAAAATACCAACCGGACTTTTTTTAGTGAAATACCTTTGCATTTTTTCATATGACTCGTTGTTTAGATCCTCGTTTTGATAAAGAAAATTTCTATTTAAATCAACGTTGTTTTCATTTACTCTTCTTTTATGCCTCATCCCCCAAGGGTTCAAGGAATGAATGAGAAACAACGAAATCTCTTGATTTTTTATTCGATGTAAAAACTCTTTGACGAATATCTGAATGAACATATTACCTGCGTATCCTTCTATTCCATGCTCGCCTGTTGTAATAAGAAATAACTTTCTATTACCTTCGTTCTGACATAAAAAACTATCAATATAACTGTCCTCTT
>NZ_AZRI01000036.1:0-95252 GCF_002895585.1 Petrotoga sp. 9T1HF07.CasAA.8.2
GTTGTAAGAATAAGAAAAAAATTTCATTTTTCCTAATTATTGTTAATTATTTGAGATTAGAGTAAATTATTAGCGATTATACACTAAAATCTCCGTTTTTGCAAGATTTGAAAAAAATTTCATTAAAACCCCTTTCAATTCCTTTCTTTATGGATTTTAAAAAATAAGATTAAAACTGTCGTGTTTAATTTTAATCTAAAATTTACCCGAGACAAACAAAAGATTTACTTCTTAGTTTTCTAAATAATGCATACATAGAAAAAGAACGACGGCAAAAATGGTACAATTTAATATAGTTAAAAAATAATTCAAATTCGTTAAGAGTCAAAAAGTTGATTTTAAGGAGAGATATGATGGCTTTATTAGAAGTAAACTTTATGTCGAAGTCTTTAATGAGAAAAGTACCAGTTATGGTGGTTTTACCGGTTGATAAATTAAATTTTTCAATTACATCTGAAATGACAGACAATACTCATTTTAAAACGCTATATCTTCTTCATGGGGGGTTTGGTAATTATACTAGTTGGGTATCAGAAACAAGAATTCAAAGATTGGCTGAGGGAAGGAACCTTGCTGTTGTGATGCCTTCTGGTGATAATTCTTTTTATCTGGATCAACCAGAATTTGGGAATTTTTATGGAGAGTTTATAGGAAAAGAACTTGTTGATATCACAAGAAAGATGTTCCCTTTGTCTAAAAGAAGAGAAGATACCTTTATTGCGGGATTTTCCATGGGAGGCTATGGTGCCATTAGAAATGGTCTAAAATACCATGAAACCTTTGGCTATGTTGCTGGACTTTCCAGTGCCTTGGATCTTGAACAATTGCAAACGCTTGGTGAATCTTATCCAGAAATTGCTTTTGTGAAGAACTGGTTCGGAGATTCTAAGGAGGCTCTTTTGTCAGATAAGAATCCAAAGGTTCTTGTGAAGGATATCAAAGAACAGATGAAAAAAGATCCGTCAATACATTTTCCTAAAATGTATATGGCTTGTGGCACCGAAGATGATTTATTAAGCACTAACCGTGAATTCAGAGATTTTCTTGTGGAAAATAACGTTGATTTAACTTATGAAGAAGGGCCAGGCGCACATACTTGGAAATTTTGGGATACTTACATTGAAAAAGTGCTTAACTGGCTTCCACTGAAAAATTGATAATCATAAATAGAGTATTAGATCAAGTACCGAATGCGTTTTGTACGCTTCTGATGAAAAAAACTCATTTAAAACTTTGATTAAATTATAAAGAAGGTGCGCTTATGGAAGCTATTTACATCGAAAAACCTCATCAAATTGAAGTAATTAATAAAGAGGAGCCAACTGCAAAGGAAAATGAATCATTGATAAGGGTATTAGGTTGTGGAGTCTGTGGAACGGATTTAAAAATCTTTAAAGGTGAAACTTTAGCAACCTATCCTCTTATACCAGGGCATGAAATCGTTGGAGAAATAGTAAAATCTAAGACATTTGAGAAAGGAACCAAAGTAACCATTGATCCAAATAGACCTTGTGGTGTTTGCCAGTATTGTAGGGAAGGCAAAATTCATCTGTGTGAAAATCTTAGCGCAGTTGGTGTAAATAGAGATGGCGGTTTTGCCGAACTTGTTTCTGTCCCAAATGAACAGATCTTCGCATTAAACGACAATATCCAAGTAAAAGATGCAATATTTGCAGAGCCTCTTTCTTGTATAATCCATGGAATAGATCTTTCTAATTTCTCTTACACTGATGATATAGCAATAATAGGTGGAGGAGCAATAGGTCTGATCTTCGCCATGCTATTAAACAGATTCTCAGTAGGGAAAACCGTTATATTTGAAGTTTCTCAAGAAAAAATGGAATTTATAAAAAACGAGTTTCGCTTGGAAATCGAACATCCTGACAATAATCCCAAATCCCGCAAATTTGATATAGTATTTGAATGTTCTGGAACTATTTCGGGATTTGAAACCGCTTATACCTTAGTAAAAAAAGGCGGAAAAATAATAGATTTTGGAGTCACACCAAAGGGATTGAAATCAAAGGAAGTAGAGCCTTTTAAAATATACAGTGACGAAATTTCAATCACCGGTTCTTATGTAAATCCTTTCACCATGCAAAGGGCCGTGAAAATTCTTAATAGTAATGAATTCTTTTTTCAAAAATTATTAACCGATGTTGGTGATCTTTCAGAGATAACGAAGTATATATCTTCAGACAAAAAGCCTTTCTTAAAAGCAGCATATATAAATCAATAGAATCATATCGTAATAAACGATCCCATCTAATTTTAGATGGGATTTTTATTTACATAAAATTTACAATAGATATTTCTTCGATTAATAGAGGGTTTATAGTTCTTTTATCTAAAATCCGCCGTTTTAATCCAAAATTTGTAATTATTCCAAATTAAAGTCGATTATTATAAAAAATCTTCGATTTAATCGTCGAGAGTTAATTTTGATTTTATTGTTTATTAATTTATAATAAGAATTAGTAACGCAAACGATTGCTTATTAAATGCTTAGGGAGGGTAAATTCCATGCAAAAAACAACAATAAAAGACATCGCAAAGGCTTTGAATATCTCTCCCTCTACAGTTTCAAGAGCGTTGTCTGGTAAACCTGGTGCAAGTGAGGAATTACGAAAGAAAGTTATAGATACTGCTCAAAAATTAGGGTATATGAAAAATCTATCCGCAGGTACACTTAAAAATTCAAAATCAAAAATTATTGGTGTTATCGCTTTTGATATAAGGAACCCTTTCTTTTTGGATTTTTTAAAAGGAGTAGAAGATGTTTTATTCCCACGTGAATATAAGATTTTGTTAAGTAATGTCGACGAGAATGTTGATAAAGAAAAGATCTATTTAAACTGGATGATCGGTCATGGAGTTGAAGGTATTTTAGCCTCACCAGTTACAGAAAGTACTGGTAAAAGTAATTTGAGATTATATCAAGATTTTTTCAAAATGGGCATTCCAATAGTTTTCTACGATAGAATGTTTTACAATCAAGAACAGTTTGATTATGTAATTGTAGACAACCAAGATGCAATCATTCAAGCCTTAATGTATTTAAAAGAAAATGGTCATGAAAAGATAGGCATTTTTTTATCTAAAAAGGGAATATTCACTATAGAAGAAAGGCTCAAAGGATTTCTAAAAGGTTGTAAACTGTTGAATATTCCCGTAAAAAAGGAATGGATCTGTGAAGATATATATCCTCACGAAAAAACAATAGAAGTTTTAGATAATCTAAAGAGAAAAAATAATTTACCCACAGCGATAATAGCTACAAACAACAATATAACTAAGTATATAGTTTACGCAGCTAAGAAAAATAATATAAAAATTCCAGAAGAACTCTCTTTAGTAGGATTTGATGATTCACTTGAAAATGAATTGATAGATCCACCTTTAACGACTATAAAACAACCAATATTAGAAGAAGGTAAAATAGCAGCTACATCTTTACTATCAAGGATAGAAGATAGGTATGCTAGACCTATGAAAGTAATTTTAAAAGGAGAATTAATAGAAAGAAAATCGGTAAAAAATTTGAAATCATGACAATTTAAAACTAATATAAGAAAGAGAACCGGTAAAAATGATAAAATCAAAAAATTGTTGGAAATGTGCTTAACAAATATTTCAATACTTTTAGAAAAGCCAAAAGCCAGGTAAAAGAGAAAAATTTCCTTATTTGATGTTTTTTCAAGTCCTTTATTGTTAACTTAGATTACTCATTTGAGAATAAAAGAACTGTATTGTACCTTTTTTAATAATAATACTTCACATAATAAGAGGGGCTATATTGTTGGCAAAAATGAGATTGATATTTTAGGTAGGTAAGCCATTTATCTTTTTTCATTTCCCTTTAACAAAAAGTTTCATTCATTTCTAAACTTTATTCTAATGTCAACGAAATACCAGAAGAAAAAATAGCTGCATTCAAAGAATTTTTCAGAAGGAACAAGGAGGAGCAATGATGGAGTTAACTGAGATAAAAGAAAAAATAAAAAATTTTAAAGTAGAAGTCCCCTCATGGGGGTTTGGAAAATCTGGAACAAGATTCCATGCTTTTCATATTCCTGGTGAAGCCAGAAATGTATATGAAAAAATTGATGACGCTGCATTTGTAAACAAAATAACAGATGCCGTATCCGCTGTTGCAATACATATACCTTGGGACAAAGTTGAAGATTATAAAGCTTTAAAAGAGTACGCAGAAGAAAAAGGGTTAAAAATAGGTGCAGTGAATCCAAATTATTTTGAAGACGAAGACTACCTATTTGGTTCATTAAGTAATTTCAACTTAGAAATAAGACAAAAAGCAATCGATCAAACCTTTGAATGTATAGAAATTATGAAACAAACAAATTCAAAAATTTTATCCATGTGGATCCCAGATGGTTCTAATTATCCTGGCCAGATAGATTTCAATAAATCTTTTGAATTACTGGAAGATTCATTAAAACAGATCACTAAACATTTAGAAAAAGATATGACTATGCTTTTAGAGTATAAATTCTTTGAACCTGCTTTTTATTCGACGCTACTATTCGATTGGGGAACTTCATATATTTTGTCAAAAGAATTAGGGAAAAATGTAAAAACACTTGTTGATTTAGGTCATCATCCACAAGGAACGAACATTGAATACATAGTTTCTTTGTTATCTCAAAAAAAGAAGTTAGGTGGGTTTCACTTCAATTCAAGAAAATACGCCGATGATGATTTAACTGTTGGATCTCTCAATCCGTATGAATTATTTCTAATCTTCGTTGAGCTCAACAAATTTTTTGACCTTTCTGCAGAAAGTCAAAACCAAAAGATTAGCTTGGTATTGGATCAAAGTCACAATGTAAAACCAAAAATCCCCGCGGTAGTACAGTCCTTAAACAATCTACAAATCACCTATGCAAAGTCGCTACTAGTAGATTATGAAAAATTGAAGCAAGCTCAACAAAATCATGACGTTGTAGAAGCAGAAGAGATTTTAAAAGAAGCATACGAAACAGATGTAAGGGGAATCTTAAGGGAGGTGAGACAAGAAAAAGGATTACCTGAAGATACGATAAAGTACGTAAATGAGTGTGATGAGTACTGGAAGATGGTGAGGGAAAGAGATTAAAATTTTCGCAAAGGAGGTATGTTGGAAATGAAAAAGGTTTTTGGAGTTTTTGTGTTCGCCTTATTAGCAACTCTGATGTTGGCTCAATATGACATAGTTTTTATACCCAAAGTAATTGGTATTCCATACTTCAACGCTATGGAAGAAGGTGGGAAAAAAGCCGCTGAAGATTTAGGAGTAAATTTCATTTATAGTGGTCCAACAACGGATAGCGTTGCAGAACAGATACAAATGGTTGATAATTTTATTACAAGAGGTGTTGATGCAATAGCTGTTGCCCCCAATGATCCTGCTGCTATCTCACCTATTTTGAAAAAATCTATGGAAAGCGGAATTCTCACTATGACAAGTGACACCGATGCAAACGTTGATGCAAGGGAACTATTCATAAACCAAGCAAGACCTCAAGAGATTGGTTATCAAATGATGGATACAGTTGCCAAGATTTTAGGTGGGGAAGGCAAATTTGCCATAGTATCTGGTGGTCCTACTGCTTGGAATCTGAATACATGGATAATGTATTTACAGGAAAGATTAGCTCAATATCCAGATATTGAATTGGTAACTATTAGATACGCAGGTGAGGATGTTCAAAGAGCAATGGATGTAGGATTAAGTATAATGCAAGCATTCCCAGACGTTGAGGTTATGGTTGGAATGAACACAACTTCTGCGCCAGGATTGGCGCAAGCGATTAAAGTTGCTGGAAGAACTGGTGAAGTATATGCAACAGGAATTAGTACTCCGAGTATGATGAGAGAATATATGAAAGAAGGTATAGTTCCTGAATTTATTCTATGGGATCCCGTAGAATTAGGTTATCTAACAGTTTGGACAGCAAAATATTTGTTAGATGGCAACACCTTACCAGAAAGCCAACCAATTGATGTACCAGGTATATCTACAAAACCAATCTATTATCCCGAAACGAAAGAATTGGTACTTGGACCTCCTTTAATCTTTACACCTGAAAATGTTGATAAATATAACTTTTAATCACTCAGAAAGGGGAGCCAAGCTCCCCTTCTTTGAAAGGAGGAAAAATTTTGCTTTTAGTAGAAGTGAAAGATCTTAAAAAAAGTTATGGAGGGGTAAAAGCTCTAAAAGGAGTTGATTTCGATTTAAAAAATGGAGAATGCCATGCTTTAGTTGGAGAAAATGGTGCTGGTAAATCTACTCTCATTAAATGTTTAGCTGGTGTTATCAAAGCTGATAGTGGAAAAATGATATTGGAAAACGAAGAAGTATATTTCAATTCTCCAAAAGATGCCCTAGAAAAAGGAATAGCTGCAGTTTATCAGGAACCTATGATTTATCCTCAATTGAGTGTAGTGGAAAATCTTTTTTTAGGAAAAGAAATTAAAACTTCAGGAGGATCTATAAACTGGAAAGCGGAAAGAAAAAAGGCAGAAGATTTATTAAAAAAAGTAGGTCTTAAAGAAAACATTTTAGATTTTCCAATGGGGAATTTATCCATGGCTTTTCAGCAATTAGTTTTAATAGCAAGATCCCTATTGTTTACAGCTAAAATTTTAATTTTTGATGAACCTACAGCTATTCTTACAGAACAAGAAACTTTAAGACTTTTTGACATTATCAAAGAATTAAAAAATCAAGGATTAGGAATCATATATATAAGCCACAGGTTAGAAGAATTAGAAAAAATTGCAGATAGAATAACAATTATGAGGGACGGAGAAGTAAAAGGAACCTTTTTAACAAATGAATTAAGTAGAGATAAAATAATTGAACTTATGGCGGGGAAGCATATTATTGAAAAAAGAAAAAGAGAGAGTATAAAAGGAGAAACTATTTTAGAGGTAAAAAATTTTACTAAAGAGAAAATGTTTAAAAACATATCATTCAAAGCAAAGAAAGGAGAAATTTTAGGGTTTTCTGGACTGGTAGGAGCAGGAAGAAGTGAATTAATGCAATCAATTTTTGGAATTTATCCTGCAGATAGCGGGACACTCATTTTTGAAAATAAACAGTTAAACATACGCTCTCCAGAGCAAGCGATAAAAGCAGGAATCGCTTACTTACCAGAGGATAGAAGTTCAGAAGGTCTTTTTTTAAACTTTAGTATAATCGACAATATTAGAATCAGTATACTGGAACGCTTGAAAAAAAATTTCGGGTTTATCGACGAAGAAAATAGTTTAAAATTAGCAAACGATTATTTGAAATTGTTGGAAATTAAAGCTCCTTCTGTTCTCACCCAAGTGAAAAATTTGAGTGGTGGGAATCAACAAAAGGTATTAATTTCCAAATGGTTAGCAACAACACCAAAATTGTTAATTTTAGATGAGCCCACTCGTGGAGTTGATGTAGCGGTTAAATCAGAAATTCATGAATTAATTTTTAATTTAGCGGAAGAAGGATTATCAATAATTCTAATATCTTCAGAATTACCAGAAATTCTAAAGTTAAGTGATAGAGTCATTGTAATGCATGAAGGAATCATTTCTGGGATATTCGAAAAAGAAGATATAAATGAAACAAATTTAATTAAGGCTAGTATTGGCGAAAATATGGTAGTGGAGAGGTGAATTATTAGTGCTAAAAATCAAAAAAATCATCAAAACACGTGAATTCATAGTTTTTTGCACAATTTTAATTTTATCTTTCTTCATAAATTTATACTCTACATCTTTTTTACAGTTTCAAAACATTAAAAATATTTTTATGCAAACATCGAGTATAGCTATAAGCGCCATAGGAATGACATTTATAATTATCACAGGTGGAATTGATGTTTCTGCCGGTTCTATTTTTGGACTCAGCGCCTTAACTATGGCAAAGTTATCTACTTCTGGAATGGACCCTATTTTGGCTCTAACTGTTGGAGCAATTGTTGGAGCGATGTTAGGATTACTTAACGGTCTTCTTATAAGCAAACTTCATTTATCACCTATAATTGTCACTTTAGGAACTATGAGTATTTGGAGAACAATGATTTTTGTCATCTCAGGTGGTAGATGGGTGTTAGGAATACCTTCAAAGGCTTTGTTTTTTGGTTCTGGAACTCTTTGGAAAATCCCTTTTCCTATATTTTTGATGATAATACTCATAATTTTCTTTTCTTATTTTAGTTATAAAAGGCCTTTTGCTAGATACATTTATGCCTATGGAAATAATCCTGATTTCTTAAGAGTCTCTGGGATTAATACATCTAACGTTCTTTTATTTATATATACTTTAGCAGGCTTGATGTATGCTATATCCTCATTTATTGTAGTTGGAAGAACTGGACTAGTCCAAGCAAATATAGGTACAGGTTATGAACTTCAAGTAATAGCGGCTGTTGTGTTAGGAGGAACTAGCATAACAGGGGGTAAAGGTACAATAATTGGAAGCTTCTTAGGGGCTACAATGATTGGAGTAATTAGTAATGGATTAGTACTATTAAATGTTCCCGCCTTATTAGAAAATCTTATATTAGGGATTTTAATATTGATTTCCGTTATTGCTGACATCTTAAGCAACAGAGGTGAAAATATATGAGCAGAATTTCAGCTTTACTCTTAAGAAATAGAAATACTGTTTTATTATTAATTTTTCTCATTATGTTTATTTACTTTAGTTTGGCAACTCAAGACTTTTTAAGTTACTATAATATTCTCAATTTAACAAAATATGGTGTTGAGATTGGTTTGTTAGCTCTAGCTGAGACTATAATAATAATTTCAGGAAAGGGTGGAATTGACTTATCAATTGGTTCTATTCTAAGTTTAAGTGCGATGACAATAGGTGTTCTAGCTGGTAATATTGGAGTTAATATATGGATAGCCGTTGTTTTCGGAATAGGAGTTGGAACTCTTTGCGGATTATTCAATGGAATATTAGTATCTCTTATTAAAATCCCTCCTATACTTGTAACCCTATCAACTATGTATATTTATGATTCTTTAGCACTTGTAATATCCATGGATAAATACGGTAACGCAATGCCAATATCAAATTTCCCACAAAATTACTATTTTGTTGGCCAGTATGAAATATTAAATATACCCATTCAATTGCTTATTGTTTTTATTCCTTTAGTAATAATACTTCATTTGCTCTTATCTAAAACCATTTATGGGAAACAATTATATGCTGTAGGTTCAAACGATAAAGTTGCTCGATTTTCTGGAATACCCAACAACAAAGTTAGAATTTTAGCATATACAATAGGCGGGTTATTAGCGGGTATAGCAGCTTTCGTTATGACTTCAAGAATCGGAAGCGCTAGGCCAGATTTGGGTGCAAATTTAAATCTCAGAGCTATTACCATAGCAGTGCTGGGAGGTACAAATATTGTAGGAGGAGAAGGAACCATAATTGGAACGGTAATAGCTATAGTATTAATTACTTTTCTAAATAATGGGCTACAACTTTCGGGAGTTAATCCTATATGGCAAGATGGGATATTGGGAATGATTCTTATAGGTAGTGCTATTGTTAATTTCATAGTTTATAAACGAATAAATAATTCAAAAGGGTAAATTTCATCAATTAATGTAACGTTAAAGATCTTTTTTAATTATTTGGTTTAAGACGTTTCCTCAAAGGAGGTTATTTTCATATGCAAAAAAGAAAAGTAGGAATAATCACATTTTCAGATGGTAGAGATTTTGTTCATGAGGAAACCTTGGAGATGAACAAAAAATTTGAAGATAGGCTAGTAAAAGCGTTAGAAAGCACCGGTGAAGTGGATGTAGTAAGAGCTTCAGACATTGTAAACAAACCATCCAAAGCAAAAAAAGCTGGAAAAGAAATGATGAAAGCAGAAGTGGAAATGACGATCTTCAATTATTCTATATGGTGTTGGCCTCATTTGAGCGTTATGGCTTCACTTTATGCTCCTGGACCATATTTAACTTATGGCCAAATAAATCCAAAGTATCCTGGAATGGTAGGATTGTTAGCTGCAGCTGGGGCTTTGGAACAAATAGGAATATTCCCAGAAAGAGTTTGGGGAGAGCCCGAAGATCCAACTGTTTTGGAAAAATTACTAAAATATATACGTGCCGCCAGTGCTGTTCATAGATTAAAAGGAGAAAGGTATGGAATGTTTGGTGGGAGACCGATGGGAATGTACACCGCTTCTGCCAATGGAGATCAATGGATGAAAGAATTTGGAATTGATGTTGAACAGGTAGACCAATATGCATTGGTTTTAAAAGCTGAAAACGTACCATCCCAGAAGAAAAAGAATGCAAGAGAATGGCTTGAAAAATTAGCAACCGTTGAATATGACGGCAATAGACTCACCCCTGAAATTTTAGAGAAACAGATAGGATTATATTACGCCGCACTTGAAATCATAAAAGAAGAAGAGCTTGATTTTGTTGGATTCAAGGGGCAACCTGAAATGACAAATAATTATGCAACATTAGATATAGCAGAAGCTTTTTTGAACGATCCATATGATTTTGATGGTGCAAAGGAACCTATTGTAGCAGCAACTGAAACAGACATGGATGGAGCTTTAACGATGGAAATCTTTAAACATATAGCCCAAACCCCTGTACTGTTTGCAGACGTAAGGCATTACTTTAAAGAAGAGAATTTATTGGATTTAGCAAACTCCGGACAGCATGCGACATATTTTGCAGGAAAATCTAACAAACCTGAAGAAAATTTGAAAAAAGTGATTATACACCCTGAAGACTTTTATTTCCCGGCGGGTGGTGGTGCTGTTAAACACTTTGCAGCCCCTGGAAGAGTCACATTGGCAAGACTTGCAAGGCAAGACGGAAATTATGTAATGACGATAGTTCCTGCTGAGTTTGTCGCACTTTCTGAGGAAGAAAAGAAAAGGCTAAGTGAACAAGTGCAAATCGAATGGCCACATGCATATGCTAAATTAGATACAGATATAGAAACCTTTTTGGAATATTATCCTTGTAACCATACACACGGGGTATATGGAAATTATATAGATGAGTTGGTACATTTTTGTAAGATTAAGAATATCGATTATCAGATTTTGGATTAAAAAAAATTTATATTTGGAGGAACTTAAAATGTACTTAGTGGGAGTGGATATCGGAACTCAAAGCACTAAATCAGTTATCACAGATGAAAATGGAAGAGTCATTGCAGAAGCTTCGAAAGAATATTCTGTTTTGACACCTCAGCCAAATTGGGCTGAACAATGGCCTAATGTGTGGCTTGATGCGGTGATTGAGACTCTGAAATTTGCAGTAGAAAAAGGGAAAATAGATCCAAAAACCGTTGCAGGAATCGCTATCAGTGGATTATATGGAGGTTCGGGAATCCCAGTTGATAAAGATTTCAGCCCTCTGAGGCCCTGCTTAATTTGGATGGATAGGAGGGCGACGAAAGAAACGGATTGGGTTAAAAATAATGTTCCCGAGGAAACTTTATTTGGGATAACAGGTAACTATGTCGATAGTTACTTTGGTTTCACAAAAATCATTTGGATAAAAAATAACGAGAAGGATATTTGGGAAAAAACTTGTAAATTTATAACACCAAAAGATTTTGTCATTCAAAAACTAACAGGTGAAGTAATAATAGATTTCTCTTCAGCAGGTAATATCGGAGGAATTTTCGACATTTATAAAAAATATTGGTCAGAAGAAATGGGCAAAATTCTTGGAATAGATTTAGATAAATTGCCTCAAAAAATAGTTAAATCTTCTGAAATTGTAGGGACCCTTAATAAAACATATGCTCAAGAGATCGGACTTTTGGAGGGTACACCGATAATCGCTGGAGGTATTGATGCCCCAGTGGCTCAATTAAGTGCGGGATCTGTCAACCAAGGTGAACACGTAGCTATGGTTGGTACTTCAACATGTTGGGGCAATATTCACGACGGCAAATACTTAACCCCCGAATTGGTGAGCTATCCCTATGTAGTTGATGATTTAACAAAAATATACACTTTTGGGGGTGGAGCCACCTCAGGGGCGATAGTGAGATGGTTTCGAGAAGAATTTGGGGAATATGAAAAAGAATTTGAAAGAAAAAGAGGTGTTTCTGCTTATTCACTTTTTGAATTAGAATCAAAAGATATTCCTCCAGGAAGTGATGGGATTATAGTTTTGCCCTATTTTATGGGTGAACGATCACCTGTTTGGGAATCAAGTGCGAAAGGAACTATCATAGGGCTTAACTTGTATCACAAAAGAAGCCATCTTTACAAAGCTTTTATGGAGTCTGTAGCCTATTCTCTGAGACATAATATGGAATATGCAGAAAATACTGGAATGAAATTGAACTTGGAATGCTATCTAGTAGGAGGAGCTTCTAAGAGTGATATTTGGACTCAAATATTTGCAGATGTGACGGGATATATTATGAAAAGAACGATGCAAGATGTTGAAGCACCTTTAGGAGATGCGTTTTTAGCAGGCTTAGGAACAGGCGTATTTCACGATTCACAAGATATTAAGAAATGGATAAAGTTCAAAGAAAATATTTCGCCAAACACTAATAACAAAGGTGTTTATGATAAATACTTCAGTTTGTACAAAAAATTGTATGAAAGTACCAAAGAAATCATGAAACAATTATAGACTATTGATTGAAAAACAAAATTTGCCGGAAATGAGCAGCAAGAAATCAAGAAAAGACAAAGGATAGAATTTTAAGCCCCTTAATGGGGCTTAATTTTTTTTGTTTGTTATAAAATCTTAAGAACCTTGATAATTATTGTAAAAAGGTATATCATAATAGTGAGAGAGAAATGAATGTGACTGATGGTGGGTTAAAGAGGCACTAAAGTAGGTTTTAGGGCTTCAAAAAAAGAAAAATTTTGGGCTTTAAGGGGAGAAAAGGTATGTATTACGTTGGGTTTGATATTGGTTCATCAAGCATTCATGTAGCGGTCATTGATGAAGAACGAAAACTAAAATACGTTAAAGAAAGTATTCCACATTTTGGTGTGCCTTTAAAAAGGCTACCGAAGATTTGGGAATTGATAAAACCTGAACTGGATGGGGAAGTACTTTCTACGTCTTTCACGGGAATAGGTGCACAACTTTTCAACAAAGTTTTTTCGGAACTCTTGTTTGATTATGAAAGTGTTACCATACCCAAAGGTGCTTCTTTTCTCGAACCAAATGTTTCCTATGTATTCCACATTGGAGCAAAGGACTCATATTTTTTAAGACTTGGACATCTTAAAGAAAAGGTGAATCTTTTAGAGTTGTCAGCTAATAGCAAATGTGGCGGGGGTTCAGGAATCTTAGTTGAAAAACAGTTGAAAAGATTATACTTAAAAAACGATTCAGAGTTTTTTCAGATAGATGATTACTCACAAAAAATCGAATTAATGAGAAAATTATATGCTCAAGCAGAAAACGAGGTGAAAGATTACAGCGATATTCAAGGCTTCAACGCTAGATGTGGTGTTGTAATTCAATCAGATTTGATACACGAACAAAATGAAGGTGCTCAAAGGCCCTTTTTAGTTGCAAAATTGTACTCTACAGTAGCTAGGAATTTTAAAAATGACGTGATTGGAGCGAGGGAACTTGATCCATCTCTCTCAGCCATAGCTACAGGAGGAGTCTTTTCAAGTGATTATATCCTCAAAAGTTTCAATATGTTAACTAATTTAAATGTAAAAAGGCCTAAGTACCATACGGCGGTTGGAGCAATAGGAATAGCTCTGGAAGCTTTAGAAAAGAAAAACAAATTTGTGATAGATTTTAACCGACTTTCTGAGATCTCTAATTTTACGAAGAGTAAACGTCCCTATGCTAAGCCTCTTTATGCCTTTCTTGATAAAGTCCACAGCTACGAAGGAAAAATTGAGAAAGTGCAACCTGATGTGGTTAGAGATGTAACCATAGGAGTAGATGGAGGCTCAACCACCACAAAAGCTGCGATTGTGGACGTTGAAACGGGTGCCCTTTTAGACAAAATTTACATCAGCACCCATGGTGATCCAGAAAGAGCTCTTAAAGAAGTGTTTAGACACTTAGCCAAAAAATCCAATAATTATAATGTTCTTGGTGTATGTACCACAGGATCAGCCAGAAAATTGTACGAGAGAATTTTAGTAAGTCAAAAGAAAAAAGAAACTTTAGAAGAAGAAGGATACGCAGTTTTAGATGGAGCCGTTGATGAAGTCACATGTCACGCCAAGGGAATTAAATTTCACGATGAAGAGATCGATACGATATTTGAAATCGGTGGACAAGATATGAAGTTCACTTCTTTCAAACTTAATGGAGAAGAAGCTACAGATCAGATAAAAGAGGCTAGGATGAATTACTCATGTCAAGCCGGAGCTGGTCAAACATTGGAGAACATGGCTCAACTGTTAGGCTTGGATGTCAAATCGACACTTCAAGAAGCAGCGTTGAAAGCAGAAAAAGTACCCATTATAGATTCTACCTGTGGCGTTTTCATGGAAATGGAAGAAAACCGTTTAATTTCCGAGGGTTTTTCACAAGAAGAGATAGCTGCAGCGATAGTCAGATCCACCGCAGCTAGCTATTTTAATAAATTTGTTGGAGGTCCACAACATATTCAAAACAAATGCTCTTGTCAAGGGGGACCAGCCTTGGGGAAAGCATTTTTGGCTGCAATGGCACAAGTTACAAACAAAGATATCTACGCTTATCCCCACAGAGAATTGTTTGGAGCATGGGGAGCGGGTCTTTTTCTAAGAGAAGAGATATTGAAGGTGAAAAAAGAAGGAAAAGAAGTGCGCTCAGCTTTCAGAGGCTTTGAAGTAGTAGATATGAAATTTGAAAAAGAAGAGGTAATGTGTTCAGATTACTTCGGCAAATTGTCCTGTAAGGTAAGAAATTGCAGATTAAAAATCTTTAGTATAGCAGGCGAAAAAGTTATAACAGGTGGTTTTTGTCCAAGAGGGAACAGTGAAGGGGCAGAGAAGGTAAAAGTAGATTATGTTGAAATTTTCCATAGATTGTTTGAAAAACATTTTGAAGGCATAAAATACGAAAAGTTGGACGAAATAAATGTCGATAATGAAAAAACGGTAGGTATTCACAGAGCTGGAGTAACCTTAGGAGAAATAGGTATTTGGTCTGCCGCATTGTTTAGTAAAATTGGATTTTTACCAGTATTATCTCCAGTCTCAGATGAAGAAATTGCACAAAGAGGTATTAATATTGCTCCTACAGAGTTTTGTATAGCTATGAAACTTGTTATAGGTCACGGGGATCTGCTGGCAAAAGATAAAAGGATAAAACATCTGTTTAACCCTTCGGTTATTGAAGAAGTAAGAGATAAAAAACCTATGAGAAAATTCTGCATATATACAGAGGCTGAAGGTTACTTGTTACAAGACATATTGGGATTAGAAGAAGATAGAGAGATTCTGCCTGTTCTTTACTGGAAAGATAAAGAAAGGTCAGCTCAAGCGATATACGATGAATTAAAAAGAATTGGTTACAATATTTCCAAAGAAAAGATATTGGAAGCCATAGAATATGCAGATCAAAAATTAAAAGCATTCAAAAGCGATTTACACAAACAAGGGGAAAGATTCTTAAACAAATTAGAAAAAAGTGAAGAGGTGGGGTATGTAGGATTGGGAAGAGATTATGTTGTATTAGACCCTCAGGCTTCCTCACAATCAGGTTCTATGTTCACCAACCAAAGAGGTATGAATTATATTCCACAAACTTTTTTGGAAGAGTACTACAAGGATATTCCGATAGATGAACTTTCTTTCAACGAATACTGGTATCAAAATGCACATATTCTCCAAGCTTCTATATTCGTTGCACAACATCCAAAACTATTTCCAATAAGACAGATGAATTTTGCTTGCGGACCTGACTCAGTCAAATTTTATCATGAAGATGAGATATTCAAAAGAGCAGACAAACCGTTTTTGCATTTAGTGACAGATGCACAAACCAACAACGCCCCCTTTGTTACAAGGGCTGAGGCACACGATCGAGTTGTAAAAAAGAGTAAACCAAAAACTGATTTGGAGTTCAAAGATTTTGTTTTATTCCCAGATGGTCATAAGGACAAATTAAAATTGGGGCAGAGGCAGTGGCTCATTCCCTACATGGGTGAGGCAAGTAACCTAGGAAAAGCTATACTTAAACATTACGGGATAGAAGCAAAGGTCTTACCAACAGCCACAGTTCAAGCCAAAGAAGCGGCAGATAGGTTTATCACAACGGAAGTTTGTTTCCCGTTAAGAGGCGTCGTTGGTGATGCAATGGCAACCTTGGAAGAAATAGCCAGAGATAAAGGAAAGGACTGGATAAATGACAATACAGTTATATTCTTACCGACCACTTCTGGCCCATGTCGTTTTGGTAAGTATGGAGAAGTTCTGAAGATTTTTTTACATAAAGAAGGACTTGACAATATCCCTATAATCAGCCCTTCTGTTGATACAGGTTACCTACAGATAGAGGCACCAGAACAGTTTAAAACTCTTTATCAGAAAGCCGATGCATTAATAAACGTTTTCAGGGCAATAAAAATGGCGGATATGACAGATGATTTAATCAGAAGATTCAGACCATATGCAGATGATTTTTCCGATTTCGATGAAACTACACAAAAACTATGGGAAAACCTACAACAATTACTGATGGAAAAAGGCGGTTCTATAAAATATCTAAAAAGATGGGTGAAAAACGCTATAGATACTTTCACAAAGTTATCCCCAAGTGCAAAAGAACATTCACTTCCTTTAGTATTGTACATAGGGGAAATATATTCAAGACAACATGATCCTTACACAGATTATGTAATGGAAAGGATAGAAGAGGAAAGGTTAGAAATAATCAGAGGGACAATAGCTGAATGGTTAGAATATGTAATTTACATTAACGAAAGAAGAAACCCTAATTTTCTTTTCCGTTTTGTGGATAATTACATGGGCTTCACCGATTGGCGTTTCAAAAAAATTTTTGGGGCGTATTCTAAAGACCACGCTGTTTTACCCAAACCTCAAAAAATCATCGATGACATGCAAAATAGTAGAAAGTACCACGGTGATATTGTAGGAGAATCACCTTTGGTAATTGGGATATTTCTAAAATTTTTAAATGGTGAATTGGCAAACGGTAGACAAAAAGTTTCTGGGATATTCCATGTAGGACCTTTCACTTGCATGCAAGAAGGCGTGGCGATGGCAAAAATGGATGCCATCGCCAAAGAAGTATCAAAACGAGATCCTTCATTGGTTGTTCCAATGATTCATGCATTTTTTGGAGATTCTGCAAATACAAATCTCGAAGCTGAAATAGCAGCCTTCAGAGAACAATGCTATCTAAAGCAAAAATTGACAAAATAGGAGATTATTCAACTCTAGAAATTTCTAAATTTACCTCTTTTATACCGTTAGTAGTGTTAGTTTTAAATAATTCATTTAAAGCTGAAAGCAATTTGTTCTCAATTTCGGCAATTTTCTCATTATTTCTAAAATCTTCAGGTTTATAAGTTGAGAAAATGAGTCTAAGAGTGTCAAACACTTGCGAAAAGGAATTTTCTACAGTTTCTTTCATTTCTGCGTTGGCAACTAAAAGGGAATATTCTGTAACAAAAACACGGTTGTTAAGGTTGACTCTAACCGGGTACTCGCCTTTGATAATTTCGACTTTTAAGTCTTGCTGAGTTTGAATATATCTTATTTCAGGTTCTAGGGCACCATAGAATTTGATGTCAGTGTATCCTAGAAATTCTGGATTACGTGGATTATCTTTAATTGAATAGACACTAACTTGTCCGTTTTCAAATCTAGCGTATAAATAACCATTGGCGATTTTAATTCCGTTAATACCTTCTAAATTCAAGTTTTCTTGGAGTTTGGGAGAGTTAGGATTACTTATTTCTGCGATGCTTAATCCTTCCATATATCTGAGTATATATAGATAGTTATCGTGATTGATTACATCTGTGACGTTTCCTGGCGTGTCTATTGTAGCGATTTCTTGGGGTTTACTTGGATCTGTAACTTCATATATAGTTACCCCCATTTCGCCACTTGGTGAGTAGAGATAAACTTTTTCCTCGGGCACTACTTTTGTGGAAAAGCGTATTTGAGAGGTAGATTCTCCGCCTTTTTGATCCTTTGCAACAATTTTTAAGGTGTAATTTTTTCCCATTTCCAAAGAATTAAATCGATAAAAATACGTATCGATATTTTCTGCTATGAGTCGCTCTTGTCCAGAGTCCGCAGTTAAATATAAATCAAAAACCAATGAATCTCTATCGGGATCTTCAGCTTGCCATACGAAGTACACACTAGACTCGCTTAATTGTTGATTTTCAGATGGAGATAAGATTATTGGGCTTATGGGAGAACTATTTTTTTGAAAATAATAATTTTCAGAGAAATTATAAACCATGTTATTTTTAACAACAGCAAATTTCAGATCCAATCCTTCTGAAGGCACTGAACTTAAAATAAGTGTATGCTGGGTGGAGGTCCTATAAGGTTCGTACATTCCATCACTGTTTCTTCTATAAATTAAATATTGGTCATAATCTTGTGGGAGTGTTATATACAAATCGTTATCATCCCATTCATAATCTATTTGATATCTTAGGGGTAATTTTTCGAGATTTATGTCGCTTAGGGTTTTATCTTCATTCACAAACAATTCTGGGTTGTTATAATAGTAATATGCAAGTCCTGTATCATCGACTGCCATGATATTTAGCTCATAAGTCCCTTCTTCTATGGACGTTAATTCTATACTTTCTCCAACAGGAAAAGATGCTTCGTAAGTATTGGCTCCAATCAATTCAACTTTTATTTCGTTGTAAGGTTCTTGTAGACCTTCTGAAGCAACTATTTCGTAGTTGATCGTTACATTATACTTTCCACCAAAAAACAACAGAGAAAATATAATCACAATACCCAAGACAACTATTGCAATAATAGTTGTAATAATAATTAATCTCTCTCTGTTTTGTGGTGGTTTCTTTTCTTCTTGGTTGATTAAACTTTCGTATTCTAATTTATTTTCATTCTTATTTTCTGAATAGTTCTCTTCAGCCATTTCTATCCCTCCAAAGATAAATTTACTATTGCCTTTAGAAACCTTTGTTAGCGCCCCTTCGCCAAACGTTAAGGGGTAAACCCCTTAAGATCCCCGAACGCATTTGCTTCGCAAATGAGAATGAGGATGTTACTTCTAAAGCATTATTAAAAAACTTTTTGCATAAAACAGCAAAAGCTACGCAAACGAGATTTTGGAAAATCTTTTTATTTCTAAAGCCTCTATAATTACATAGGATATCTACTTAGATGAGTTGTAATTAGACTTTTGAAATTTATTCACTTTTATTTCCTTTGGCAATAATTTTGTATAATTCTATGTATGTTTCTAAAGGAATATCTTCTGGTCTACAGGATGGATCAATTTGAACTTCCATTAAATATTTTTCCGTATTAGGTATTAACTCCTTTAGATTGTTTTTTATAGTTTTTCTTCTTTTAGAAAAACATATGTGAACAAATTTCATGAAATCTTTTGGATCTATTTCTTCTACATACTTGTACACAGGGTTGAATTTCAATATTACTGAATCTACTTTTGGAATTGGTATGAAATTGTTTTTAGATACATCCATGATTCTTTCAACAGTACAATAAGTCTGAACGAATATACTTAAAGGGCTGTAACTTTTTTTTGATTTTGCCATCAACCGTTGTCCAAACTCTTTTTGAAACATAAAAATTGCGTATTCAAATTTTGGTGATTCTTCAAATATCTTTTCTAATATTTTTGAAGAGATATAATATGGGATGTTTGCTATATATTTCAGTTTTGGAATATCTTTGAATTTAGAAAGGTCTGTGTTTAAGAAATCTTCAAAATGTATTTCTACATTTTTTGAACCTTCAAACCTTTCTTCTAATAGCGGTTTGAGCCTCTCATCAATTTCAAACGTTATTACTTTTTTTGCTTTCCTTGCTATCTCTTCTGTGAGAATTCCATTGCCGGTTCCAATTTCTATTATTACGTCATTTTCATCGATTTCACTTTTTTTTACTATTTCATGAGACACAGTCGAGTTAGACAAAAAATTTTGACCCAACCCTTTTTTTAATCTTATATCGTACTTCTTAAGCCATTCAGAGGTTTTCAAACAAATTTCACCTTTCTTATTTTATCAAAACAGACCAGATACATTAGCGTATGTGTCAAAGCCGGCGTTAATAAAACTCATGAATGTTTGTACCGTACTCATAACTTCTACGATGTTGGTGAGTGTGTTTTTTGGAATATAGATAATATCTTTTGGTTTTACTTCTGGGTTCATCCCGGTTTTTACAGGGGCTGCGTTTATTATTCCAGATAAGTCCAAAGTTACAGGTGGATTTTCCGGACCATCTTTGAATAAGTATACCGTTGTTAATTGAGCTGATTGAGAAGCGTTTCCTGCTTTGAGTATTGCGTCTAGCACTGTCATGCCTGCATTGTATGGGATAATACCGGGTTTTGTTACTTCTCCAAAGACGTAAACAACTTGCTCTTCTGCCGGTGGTACGTAGACTATGGATCCAGGGTTAACAAGTACATTTCTTAGTGATTCAACGTCTTTTATATCCACTTTTATTTCCTCGTTGTTTTTTGTGTAGATGAAGATACTCTCTTGGTTTTTCCAATCGATAGCGGAGCTAGAAAGGATCTCAACCAAGCTCATTGGAACATCTGTTCTTAGACTTTTTGGAGAGATATTTCCCAAAACAGCTATGTATGAACCACTCACTTCTGGTTGAACAACGACGTATGAACCTTTTGGAACTTCCATCATTAAATTATTCAATAATTCTTCAGAATTGATCGTTTTTATAACTTCATTGTTTTGGTAAATTGCTATTGTTCCAGTATCTACTGGGGAGAACCCATTTACAGACGAGAAGACATCTATTAACCTCACATTTTTTTGCTGAATAACTTGTGTTTCTCCTGCCTTGTAGACGATAATTTGGTCTGGAGCAATTCTTGAAATCTCTACAAAGGCCTTGCCTTCGAGTGGAATATTTTTTAAACTGTCAAATTCATTCGCTATTGAAGTTCCGGTTTTTTCACCGATTTGATATCTAACTTGGTAGGATTCATCTAAGTTTAATGGGAGCAGTAGTTCATACAAACTTTCTCCTTGATTGTAGGCCATAACATTAGAGAATTCTCCGAATATATAAGCCATTCTTAATTCTGTGTCGGCTATTATCGTTGAGCCAGAACTTACTAAGACATCTTTCAACATAGTTAAGTTATTCGGATCAACGGTTAAACTTTTTGTACTTCCAGAATTGTCCACGATAACCAAGTTACCCGAAAAATTGTTACTGAAACCACCTGCTAATCCAACTATCTTATCCATCCTTATTTTTTCGTTTGGCAAAAATTCAACCTTTCCAGTTCTGTTGAATGCTCCACTTAGATAAACATAGTTTCTCTTAAGTGTAATTTGAACAAAATCACCTTTTTTTAGCTCAGTATTCGAATTTACGGGTTGGTTGTTTACTCGAACTTCTTCCACATTTTCTTCACTTATACCAACTTTAGTTAAGAGTGTTCTGATGTTCATTCTTTCTTGTTTTTCAAAGTCAACTCTTTGTGAATTTTCTTGTGAACTTAAGTATACATAATTTTCAAATCTGTTTATTATTACTGTATCGCCTGGTTGAAGCAAAAAATCTTCATTGTTGGTTGTTTTCTGTAAAGATAAAGTAGTAGTTTCTCCTTCTCTAACAACTGTTACAGAGTCTTCTACTTCGCTTAGACTAACGTTAAGTAACGTTATTACAGATTTTATTCCCATGCCTTCAAAATAATCTAAAGAAGCTGATCCAAAATCAGAAAAGACGAGAACATTATTCGTGTAGTTGTAAGGAATTATTACTGTGTCGCCTGGTTGTAAGGAATAATCTTCTTTTTTTACTATTTCATCAAATGGGACTTCTTGAATTTTTCCCTCTCGAACAATCATAAGTTCAGTAGGCATCTTGTTAGTAGGTATATTCATGGAAGAGATGACGGTTTTCAACGTCAAACCTTCATAGTAATCTAAAGATGACGTGCCGAAGTCTGAAAAAACAGTGACCTTATTGGTATAGTCGTATGGGAAGAGAACAAAGTAATTTTCATATATATAAGGATCTTCACCAGGTTCTCCACTTTTGATCCATTCGATATTAACTTTTTGTTCCTTTCCATCGGGAGATTTGATCAACGCATAAGAGGAGTTAGTGATATCTTTTATCCCACCAGCTAATCCAATTAGATCTGAAAGTTTAATCTTTTCGTTTTTTATGTTAATGACCCCGTTTATGTTGGTGTTTCCTAAAACCGTTACCGAAAAAGGGGCATACTGGGTGATTCCTACTGTAACTTTATTAGTTTTTATGTAACTTTCCATTTTAGTGGATATCTCGTTTTCAATTTCTTCTAAAGTTCTACCTTCTGCTTTTATTCTGCCAATAGGAGGTACCGTGACGTCTCCTTCTGGCCCCACAATTGCATCGGTTATTGAATATTCAGGATATCCTAAGACCCAAATTCCTAAGATGTCACCCATCCTTACGTTATATGAGAATGTAATAATTGGTAAAGCCAAAAGAATTAAAAGAATGATAATAAAGCTACCTTTTTTCATTTTTTATCCTCCCCACTAAAATTTTTTGTTATATCATTTTTTCTATTAGTTCCAATTCTTGAGAATTGTAACCCGAGATTTTTAAATGACTTACTATCTTTTTTGCAACTTCGTTGTTTCCACTTTTCAACGCGGCTTTTGATTTTATGATCAAAAAGTTTATTTTGTTTTGGCCATCCTGAGGTTCTTTTAAATGTAATATGTCTTCATACTTTTCTATTTCGTATAATGAATGGGCAAGGTAAAGGTTTGTCTCGTCTAAGTCTATGCCTTTTTCTAAAGCAATCTCTAAAAATTTACTAGCTTTTTCGTAATCTTCACTTAGCATATAACAGACCCCAATGTTATGATAGAACATAGGATCTTCAGGAAGTAAAGATATCGCTTTTTTATAATATGAAGCAGCATTTAGATAATTCCCTTTTTCTAACATGGTGTTTGCTTTTTGGTTGTAATAATATGCCAGTTCTTTACTCATTTATATCCCCTTCAGTATAGTAAAAAAGAGTATCAACTAAAGTTTTATCTTCTAATAACAGAGAGACACCGGCTGGATTTATCCCACTGATTATTGGAGGAAATAAGTTGTATTCTATGTAATCAATAGGTTTGTATGAAACTTTCAAATAACTTTTCAGATATTCTTCTTGGCTTTGATCTATAATACCTCCTCCGCTCATGAAGGCAAGGTTTTCTAAGTTAGCGTTTACTTCTTTTCCATTAGTCAGGTGGAATAAAGAACTACTTGAAAGGATAAAAGGTATCGTCTTTTCAGGGGTTAGTTCTGTGTCGATCTCACCATGTGTTAATATCTTCGAATCGGTGTTAATTTGGGGTACATGAACTTGGAAGAGATCGTTAATTTCATATTCATAAGTATCTGATATCGAATAAGTACGATGGTAATTAAAAGGCACTCTACCCCCTGAATCCATTACGTATATATTTTTGGTCAAAAAATCCATTTTTTCGCCTGAGATATCGTTGACATTAATTTTTAGGGTCACTGTTCGATCGTTTTTACTATACTTCAACCCGTACAAATTTAAAATATACAGGTTACTTTCAGTATTTGAATCTATTCTTTCCAAGTAAACTTTGTTATCTTCTAAATCCGAAAGGATAAGCACACCATTTTCAATTTTGACTTTTCCCCTGAATTGACTAGTATTTTTACCATTAAAACTATCATCGATTGGGTTGAGTTCTCCATCTTCTTCTAAAATTTCTATGCCATCTTCAACTGATGAAACTAAGATTTTATTCCAGGGAAGAACATCAAGAGAAATATAAGTTTTATTTGGTAGTTTTGTTGTGTTCACCACTTCATTTTTTAATATATCGAAATTAAAAACTGATAAACTTGCATAATCAATTAAGTATAAATTGTTGTGCCATAAGGCTCCATCGAGAAACGTTATTGAATGATCAAATTTCTTTTGTTGAAGTATCTCACCGTTGTAACCTATGATTTTTATTTCATTGTTGTATGGATCGTATCCGACTAATCTTCCAGCGTTATCGATGTCGTAAATCACAAATGGAAAACCTTCTGTCAAAACTTCTATTTGGTTTTCTATTTCGTTTGTTAATACCGTACTTTCCACCGTTGAATTGGTTTTAATTTCCTTTCTAATGATTGGAGAATAACTTTCAAAGTAGTAAATTCCTTGATCGGTTCCTAAGTAAACTCTATTTAAATGTTCGTCGGCGTTTATAGAATAATATTTTTTGCCTTTGTCCAATCTTATCCAAGTTTCTTCGTAGTTACTTGTTTTAAATATCAAGTGATTTTGAGAATCTAAAACGTACAAATTTGAATTGATGATTTCGCAATCTACTGGATTATAAAATCTTTCAAAAGAATCTTTAACGCCTGCTGTTTGGCTAATTTCAAGAAATACAGGTGTGGCATAGTTGGAAAGTGAAAAATTTTTGATACTGTTTATAAAGTTCAACAATGTATTAGTTTCTTCATTTACTGTAGAGAATAATAAAGAATTTTCCAAGTCTTGAATAGCTTTGTCTATCATTCCTAACTGTAAATCTAATTTAGCTGCATAGTACCAAAGTTTGGGTATATCTGTTATATATATTTCTCCACTCATTGCTTGATTCAATTGAACACGTGCCTCGTATTTTTCCCCTTCAAATAACAACTGGAGACTCTCTGAAAATAGTTCTCTTGATTTTAATTCACTTTCTGATAATTCTTGAGAGAATATCCAAACGTTAGTCAGCAAAAGATAAATAAAAAGGGGGATAAGTGCTTTTTTCATTTAAGCTCTTCTTTCCTTTGTAAGATTTTTATAATGTCTGTTTTATTTTCAGAATTCGATAGTAACCTTTTGATATTCGATCTGTGTTTATACAAACTCAGTAAAAACAAAATAGTGTAGGTAATGCCCATTTTTGTATCCAAGAAATAACCTAAGATAGCGGTTACAAGCAAGCCTAAAAGGGACGATAAAGAAACATATTTGGTGGATAATTCGACGGGTATCCAAACTAACAAAAATATTGCGCCTAATAAGGGGCTCAAAGCAAAGTAACCACCTAATGTCGAAGCGACTCCTTTTCCACCTTTAAACTTTAAAAAGATTGGATAGTCGTGACCTAAAACAAGTACAATTAAAGATAAATAAGGAACCCACGAATCAACACCAAAAATAAGTCTTATTATTAAAATGGGAATGAATGCTTTCAAAAAATCAAGAGTTATTGAAAGGAGTCCCCATTTTGGCCCCAAAGCCCTTAAAACATTGGTTCCTCCAACGTTTCCGCTTCCAGTTTTTCTTATGTCTATCCCCTTACTCCATGGAATCAAGAAGCTGAAAGGAATAGATCCACATAGATAACTGATGATCAAAGCAGCAATGGACATATGTTTTCCTCCCTGAAATAGGATATATAATTTAGTCAAAGTTTAACAACAAATTTTATAATGTTTTTTGCTTGGTTTTTGAAGTTTCTTCATTTTTTCTTGCTTCGAATTTTAGAAATATAGGTGAACCAATGAAAGGATCAATGTAATTTCTTATCATGTTTCTCAAACCTTGTTGATAGTATTTTGGTATGTCGTATGGTAAATTTGAATAGAATACGAAAACAGGAGGTTTAGTCCCAACTTGTGTAGCATAGTAAAATTTAATTCTTTTTCCTTTTTTAATTGGTGGTGGAGTAACCAATGTGTATTTTTCTAAGGCTGCATTCAACGCACTTGTTGGGATTTTTTTGTTTCTTGATTTTTCTACTTCTTTTATAGCGGTTATTAATTCTTGAATCCCCCATCTTTTAGGTGCCGATGTGAAAACTAATGGACTATAATTTACAAAGTAGAGTTCTTTTTCAAAATAGTTAAAAAACTCTTCCTTTCTTTGATGGTTGTTACTAACTAAATCCCACTTATTAAAGGCTATAATTGTTCCCTTTCCTCTTTTTTCTGCAATACCTATGATGCTTTTGTCTTGTTGCGTTATTCCTTCTGTTGAATCAACCACTAAAATTACTACATCTGATTTTTCAATAGCGTTGATTGTTCTTGATATTGAAAACATTTCAATACTTCCATAATGAATGGTACTTTTTTTTCTCATTCCGGCAGTGTCTATAAATCTGAAGGTGTTATCCCCCATTGTAACTAGATGATCAATGGCGTCTCGGGTTGTTCCAGGTATTTCTGAAACGATAGCCCTTTCTGAACCAATTATGCTATTAAAAAGAGAAGATTTCCCAACGTTAGGACGCCCGACGATAGATACTTTTATTTCTTCGCTATCCTTCTCGCTATCAACAGATTCCTCCGAATTTAAGCCAGAAGTTTTTAAAGTATTTGCGATAGTATCCATTAAAGTAAAAATATTTTTGTTATGCTCTGCAGAAACAGGGATTCCTTCACCAAAGCCAAGAGAGTAGATCTCTGGTTTCATCTCAAGCTCGTATTTTTCAAAATTCTCTGCCTTATTAATAACTAAGATAACTTTCGAATTGGTCTTTCTTAAGTAGTCAGCAATGTGATAGTCTTCTGAGGTAAGTCCAATCTTTCCATCGATTACAAATATTACCAAAGATACGTCTTTTAAACTTTCAAAAATTATTTTTTTCTGCCTTTCTTCTATGTTGTCTTCCGGTTGTTCGAATATACCACAAGTATCTACCAATGTAAAAGATATATCGTCCCATTGGATTGTGGAGGAAACGTTATCCCGCGTTACACCAGGCATATCGTGAACTATTGATTTTCTTTCACCAATCATTCTGTTAAATAATGTTGATTTTCCCACATTGGGTTTTCCAATTATGAGAACCGTCGGTTTTTCCAAGTTATTCCACCTCTTGTTTTTTACTGAAGCATTTTACTCTTCATTCATTTCTTTAATTACTTTTAGCGCCTCTTCTTTTTCTCTTTCTTCTTGCAGATGCGATATACTTATAATCATGTTCCCTCTTTTAAATTCATTTTCAAGTCCAATCTCTAAAACTTTTGCTTCTATTTGATCACCGATACTATATGTTTCCTCGAGACTTTTTGAATTTGTGGAAGCCTTGCTTGCGGGTAGATAAGCCTCTACTTCGTAACCATCAATGAGGACTATTGCTCCTTTATCTAAAAAACGAATTATTTTTCCTTTAACAGTATCACCTGGTTTTATCTCTTTTGAAGCCTTTTTCCAAGGATTTTCTTTTGTTTCTCTAACTGATAGTCTCATCCTTTTGTTATCTTTGTCTATTTTTATTATTTTTACTTTAATCTTTTGTTTTTCATTAAGCACTGTTGAAATATCGTCGACAAAATCCCATGAAAGTTCTGAAACATGTAAAAATCCAGTGATTCCTTGATCCAGTTTTATAATCGCTCCGTTATTTAGGACCTTTTCTACAGTACCTGTAACAATGTTTCCTTCGTAGTATTTTTCTTCTATGTTTTCCCATGGATCTCCTGAAACTTGTTTGTAGCTTAGATTAATCTTTTTATTCTCTTTGTCTAAATTCAATATTTTGACTTGAACATTGTCTCCAACATTTACTAAGTCGCTTATCCTACCTTTCCTGCCCCAGAATATTTCTGTTTCATGGACCAAACCCTCCAGACCTTCTTCAATCTTAACGGTAAAACCAAAAGGTAATATATTAGTTACAGTACCTTGAACAATACTTCCTATAGGATATTTTTCATCCACTGTTTTCCAGGGATTTTCTTTCAAGCGTTTAAGAGATAGTGAAATTCTTTTTTTCTCTCTGTCCAATTTTATTATCAGCGCTTTAACTTTTTGACCCACTTTTAGATAATCTTTTATAGAGATCTTTTCGTCCCAGCTAACCTCGCTTGCTGGTATGAGACCATTCAAATGATCATTCAATCTTACAAAGGCACCAAAGTTTTTTATATCCTCTACCACACCGTCAATTACCATTCCTTCCTCGTATTCATTGAAAGTTTGATTAATTTTTTCTTCTGCGTAATCTTTTATCGATACGACTATGTTTTTTCCATTTTTAGAAATAACTTTAGCCATTTTTTCTCCTTCAGGTAAATCATCTTTAGGGCTTAATAAAGATAACGAACCAGGAAGAAAAGCACCGATAAGTCCTTCAATCAATACGCTGTAGCCTTTCTTGAGCCTATTTTTAAAAATAATCGGATAATTTCCTCCTTCTTTTATTTTATTCATAGTTCCATTCCAAACGGCCCTTTTTTCGGAGGCAAAGTTTAAACCTTCTGCATCATTTGTTTTTGTTATTTCTACTAGTATCTTTTGATCTACTTGATATTCTTGGAGAGGTTTTATGAGTTCTACTTGACTTACAAACACATCTCCTGTGGCACCTTCTAAAGCAACCCATATACCATCGCTATTTATTTCAAATACCTTTCCTTCTATTATTTTTCCTTTTTTTACCTCGTTTATCTCTTGTTCGTTCAAAAGTTTTTCAAATGTTTTTTCCTCCATCATGAAAAATCCTCCTTCTTTTGGCTTAGATACTCCAACACTTTATTTAATTCTGATGTTGGTGTGGATGAACCAGTAACTATTCCTATTTTGTCTTGTGGAGAGATAGTTATTTCTTTAAGTTCTTCACCAGATTCAATATGGTATGTCCTTTTACAATATTTTTTTGAAATACGGTATAATTTTTGAGTATTTGAACTGTTTTTTCCGCCTAGAACTAGCATCAATGTGCTTTTTTGAGAAAGTTCTAGTGTCTCTTTTTCCCTTAGGATAGTTTCAGAACATATAGTATCTCTTATCAACACCTCCGTAAAAGAATTAATAGTTAAAATACTGGTTATAAAATTTTTGTACTCTTCTTCGCCCATGGTTGTTTGAGATACTATCAATACTTTTTTTTGAGGTATTGTCACTGGAGAAAGTGTTATTAGCAATTTACTCTCATCTACATTCCCTTTTAGCCCAAGTATCTCAGGATGGTCAGGTTTTCCATACACGACTACAAAAAATCCTTCTTTTTGCTTGTTACCTACGTATTTTACTAAATTTGTGACTATTGGGCAAGTCATGTCTATAACTTTAGAGAATCGTTCTTCTAAAAGATCTTTCTCAGCCTTTGAAATACCATGGGCTCTGATGATTACCGTTTCGTTTATGGAATCTTCGGGTATCTCATCCAATCCTTTTATAGTTATTGCACCTGATTTGTTTAACTCTTCTATTACCTTTTTATTGTGTACTAACTCACCATAAATATAAATCTTATTTTTGTTAACTAAGGAATTTTTAACTTCATTGTACGCTTTTTGAACGCCTGAGCAAAAACCAGTTCTTTTTGCTACATTAATTTCCATAAATACCTCTCTCTTCGATAATTTTTAATATTTTTTGAAGGACTTCTTCTATGGACAGATTAGTAGTATCTATAATTATTGCATCTTGAGCTGGTTTTAATGGAGCTATAGAACGATTTGAATCGTTGTAATCCCTATTTTTTATTTCTTCCAATATTTCAGTAAAAGAAATATTGGGTTTTTTCCCCTTTTCTTCACTCCATCTTCTTTTAGCTCTTTCTTCTATAGAGGCGGTTAGATATATTTTAATATCACTATCGGGCAGAACTACGGTTCCTATATCTCTTCCATCAACCACTATACTGTCTTTTTCGGCAATCTTTTTAATTATCTCATTAACTTTTTCTCTAATAATATTATTACGAGAGTATAGAGAAGCTAAATCACCGATTTTTGAGTCTTTAATGCAGATAGTAACATCTTTTTCGTCTAAAAAATAACGGTTGTTTTTTATTTCAATGTTAAGTTTTTCTAAAATATTTTCTATATTTTTTGAATCTTGTGGGTCCACTTTTTGTTCGTTTAGGTAATAACCAATGATTCTGTACAAAGCCCCACTATTTAGATAATTTATTTTTAGTATTTCTGCTAGTTTTTGTGCAATTGTAGATTTGCCTGATCCTGCCGGCCCATCTATTGCAATCTTTATTTTTTTAGCTTTTTGAGTCATTTTTCATCTCACTCTCGTTTGATTTTTTCAAAGCGAGGTGTAATTCTTCCAATTGTTTCTCACTAACTTCTGATGGAGCATTGGTCATAGGATCTGTTCCAGAAGCTGTTTTTGGGAATGCAATGACCTCTTTTATTGAATCTTCTCCTACCAGTATGCTTACCAATCTATCCATTCCGATTGCTATGCCTCCGTGAGGTGGAGCACCGTATTTGAAAGCCTCTAATAAGAATCCAAATTTCTCTTGTGCCTCTTCTTTGCTCAAACCTAAAATATCGAATACCTTTTGTTGTATATCTTGTTTGTGTATCCTTATGCTGCCGCTTGCAATCTCATAACCGTTTATTACAAGATCGTAAGATTGAGATTTGATTTTTAAAGGGTCTGTATTATCATATTTAGCTAAATCATCTAAATTGGGCATAGTAAAGGGGTGATGTTCGGCTACTATTCTCTGTTCTTCTTCATTCCAAGAAAACATTGGAAAATCAGTGACCCAAATTATGCTGAACCCGGATTCTTTTTCAAACTCTTCTTTGATCATTTTTATTCTCAATTGTCCTAAAATCTTATCTATTTTGTCTGCTTCTTCCAAAATAGCTAATAAAACGTCACCTTCTTTCATTATACCACGTTCTACTAAGATATTAATCTCTTTGGCTGCGGCTTTTTTTATATTTGATCTTATTTCTTTGTCATTAGCTATCCAAATTAATCCGGTACTGCCTTGTTCTTTAGCAAACTCTGTAAGATCATCGAATTTTTTTCTTGAAAAATTGTTAGACCTTTCAGGGACAATAAATCCTTTTAATATTAGGCCTTTATCTATCCCGTTTTTTATAAAATTAGTTTCGGTATTTTTAAAATAAGTTGTTAAGTCTATAAATTCCATACCATAACGTAAATCAGGTTTGTCTGAACCGTATTTTTTTATTACTTCATCATAGGTATATTTTTGAAATGGGATCTCTAATCCATTGTAATTTAGAGACTTTTCGAATATTTCTTTGATTAATTTTTCTGTTAATGCAAATATATCTTCTTTTTCAACAAAGGACTGTTCTATGTCAATTTGTGTGAATTCGGGTTGCCTATCAGCCCTAAAATCCTCATCTCTGAAACAACGAGCTATTTGAAAATATTTATCAAAACCTGATACCATCAGCAGCTGTTTGAAAAGTTGAGGAGATTGAGGTAAGGCGTAAAAATTGCCAGGTTTTAATCTCGAAGGAACCAGAAAATCGCGTGCCCCTTCTGGTGTTGATTTTGTTAAGTAAGGGGTCTCAATTTCCAGGAAGCCTTCAGCGCTTAGGGTATCTCTAGTGATTTTCATAACCTTGTGTCTCAGGATTAGATTCCGTTGCATCCGTTCTTTTCTGAGGTCTAAGTATCTGTACTTTAGCCTCAAATTTTCAGAAATATCTTCTTCTATGTTTACGTATATTGGTGGCGTTTCAGATTCAGAAAGAATTTCTAAATTTGTTGCAAGTATTTCAACACCCCCGGTAAACATATTTGAATTTCTGTCTTTTTCAGGACGTAGTCTAACTTTTCCTTGGATAGAAACAACATATTCATTTTTTAATTTCAAGGCTTTTTGATAAAGCGCATTGTTATCGCTTGAATCGAAAACCGCCTGAGTTTTACCGTATCTATCTCTTATCAAAACAAAGATTATTCCTCCTAAATCACGAATCCTATCTACCCACCCGTTTAAAATAACGATCTTATCTATATCGTTTTCGTTTAATTCTCCACAAGTATGAGTTCTTTTTTGAAACAAAAATAACACCTCCAATGTTTTTTCATCTTATTTTACCATAAAAATTTTAAAAAGACTCGTGTTTTCAAACACGAGATTAATAAAGATATGATATCATTTGTTTGCAGTATTGTGCAAGCGAAGATCTTTTATAAGAAGAGATTTTTGTTTTCAGGGAGTTTGAGGGGGGTTACCCCCAATCACAGAATTGTGTGATTCAGAATTTTAAGATTTAGAGAAGTTTCTTGTTTGTTGGGGAGTTTGAGGGGGGTTACCCCCAATCACAGAATTGTGTGATTCAGAATTTTAAGATTTAGAGAAGTTTCTTGTTTGTTGGGGAGTTTGAGGGGGGTCACCCCCTCAAAGATTCGAATTATGATCTAACCAATCTTTTTCAAGGACATCTAATATAATCAAATGAGGAAATTAGATTAATTCGTTGTGTATGGTATAATTATATCATACACATTATACCCACTTCAGAAGTAGATAAAAGCGATGATTAATGAAAGGGGACACCCCGAAACGGGTTCAAGGAAAACAAGGCAAGAAGAAAAAGAAATAAAATATTAGATAATTATCCAAAATGCTCTTTGAAAATCGAGATAATTCTTAAAAAAATTGAAAAGTAATTATAATCGAGGCATTTTTTGGGAAAAATAGAGATGAAAGAAGTACAGTTAATGAATAACCGTTCATTTGGGAAGTATTGAAAAAGATTTAAACCTTCTTAAAGAAACAAGCTAAGAAGTTAAATCCACTAAGATCCAAATACTTAACAACCTTTTCCATAAGGACGAAAGAATAATTCTTGTTATTGACAGAAGCAGGTGAAACCATCGGTGTTTCGCAACGGTCGTTGAATTAGGAAGCTCTCCTCATTAGAGTTGAGTAGTTCACCATCTTTTGTGGTAAAATAAAATCGATATCAGCAAAAATACTTAAAATTCTTGTTTTCCACTTTAAAAATAAGTTTTTGATTTTACAAGGTTTACTTGGACACGGCTATCCTTCATCATAGATAGCTGCCGGAAGGACAAAGGCACTGTTGTAAAATAGAGCGATGTTTTTGTATTAACTGAAATTACCAAAATCAATTCTATGATGTAAATTAGATTGTATTAGAAATCAAGAAACAAAGGAGATGATAGAACATGAAAATGTTTACCATTGATAAAAATGGAAACTTAATTCTATATAAAGAACAACTTTACAAAGATTCCAATTTAGAAAAAGATTTAGAAGTTTTGCTTGAAAATAGTCCTGAATACTTTTTTGAAGAAAGCAATGTTCTTATAATTGGTCGTCAGGTTATTACCAATTTAAATAGTATTATAGATTTGTTAGGTATTGATAAAAATGGGAATACCGTGGTGATTGAGTTAAAAAGGGACAAAACACCGCGGGAGACAATTGCTCAGCTATTAGAATACGCTTCCTTTATTGAGAACTTAGATTATTCACAGTTAAATGAAATTTATCGAGACTATTCTGGTGAAGAAATTAGTTTAGAAGATTATCACCGAGCGTATTTCCAAAACGAAACAGATGAAAAAGTTTCATTTAATAAATCAACAAAATTAGTAATAGTTGCTCAGGAAATTTCAAAAGAAATTCGGCAAACCGCCTTATTTTTAAGAAAAAAAGGTATTGATATTTATTGTATGGAGTTTAAGTATTTCGAGACCGAGTTTGGAGAAAGGATAATCTCAAGCGATATTGTTGTTGGTCAAGAAGAATTTATACGTCAAAAAATTTATTCCTCCTCACTTCCAAAGGTTAATAAGCAAAAATTCTTAAATTTATTGGATAATAACGGAACGGAAGTCTTTCAGAAGATATTTGAATTCGCAGAACAAAAAGGCTTAATGATCAGATGGGGGTCCAAGGGTTTTTCTTTAAATGTTGAATTGACGAGTGGTTCTGTTGGTCTATTTTACGGGTTCCCCCCCAGTTCTGCATTCAATCAGAGTATTTATACGGTATTTGGAGATATTACAAAAAAGGTTAACCATCCGGAAAATATTATTACATCTTACAAAAAAAGTCTTGAAAACCTCGGTTACTTTCAAGATGCAAAATCAAATCTAAAATGGGTGATCGATAAGGCCTATTCAGTAGACGAAGTCAATCAGTTTCTTGACATTATAGAGCAGGTAATTTCAGAGATAAAGAAAGAAGGTTTGAAATAAAAGGGTACTGATCAAATAACATAATATATACTTTTATACTTTGCCCCGCAATAGGTATATGCCCCATGGACATTTTCTTTGATAAGATCGTATATGGTGAAAAAGTTATACGCATTCGGACTTTGGCGAATAAAAGATCTTTACTTCAAAAAATAGGTAAAAACTGTAACAAGGGTTACTCTTGAGGTAAATGTATAATATTTAAGGTATTAAAAGTTAGTTACAATGCGTGTTTTAAAGTTTCTAAAAGGACTAAATACACATTATATCAGGAGAATTAAAATGCTAATAACATACAGGTTTAGGTTGTACCCAACTAACGAACAAATACATAAACTTAACGAACACTTTGGACATGCTAGGTTTGTATACAACCTTTTCTTAGAATTTGCTAACAATGCATATAAGAATACTAAAACGTTAACTAATTACTATATGTGGTGTAAAGTATTAGCAACTCTTAAAAAAACCGAGAAATATCAATGGCTAAACGATGCCAATTCTCAATCTTTACAACAGTCCATAAAGAACTTAGAAACTGGATTCAAACGTTTCTTCAAGAAACAAAGTAAATACCCCAAATTTAAGAAAAAATCAAGTAGACAATCTTTTAGAGTTCCTCAACATATACAACTGTATGAAAATGAAAATAACGATAAATACGGTATTCTATTTGTACCAAAGTTTAAAGAAGGTATAAAAGTAAGAGTACATAGAAAAATAGATCCAAATGCAAAGATAAAAAATTGTACTTTCATTAAAACTTCAACAGGTAAGTACTTTGTGTCTATAACCTTTGAAGTCGAAGGTTCTTACCTTGAAAGAGATATAGACTACGAAAACGCAATCGGTATGGATATGGGACTTAAAGATTTTGTTGTATTATCCGATGGAACGAAGTATCCAGCTCTTAAAGTATTGTCTAAGTACGAAAGGAAACTAAAACATGCATATAAAAAGTTTTCAAGTAAAGAAAAAGGGTCAAAGAATTGGGACAAAGCAAAATTAGAAGTTGCTAGAATACATGAGAAAATAAAAAATACACGAGAGGATTTTCTGCATAAACTAACAAAAGAAATCAGTGAGAACCAAGCTGATCTCTTTGTTGTAGAAACTCTCAATATAAGAGGCATGTTAAAGAATCACCACTTAGCTAAAAGTATCTCAGATTCAGGATGGTATCAATTCAAAACGTTCCTAAAATACAAAGCAGAGAGATTAGGTAAAAAGGTAATCGAAATAGGAATGTTTGAACCTTCGTCTAAGACTTGTAGTGTATGTGGGTATAAGAATGAAGGTTTAAAACTTTCTGATAGAGAATGGGTATGTCCTGAATGTGGAACTAAACATGATAGAGATATAAATGCTGCTGTTAACATTAGGCAGTTTGGGTTAAAACAGGCATTCGTTATATAGCCCTACGGCAGATAAGGAAACAGCTAGTCACTGTATAAACAGACTCTACCCCAGGAACTGGGGGATGTTAAGCCTTTGGAGACTGTGTAAGTCGAGCACCCTTAGATTCATTCTAGGATGTTTCGCAACGGTCGATGAATTAGGAAGCTCTCCTCAAGAGGTAGAAGCCTTTCTCCTCGTTAGAGTTGAGTAGTTCACCACTTTTTGTGATAAAATAAAATCGATAGCAGTAAAAAAACTTAAAATACTAAAATTCAGGAGGTGTGTGTAGTGAAAAAGGCAGGTATTTTGTTTTTATTTTTGTTTTTGGCTTTAGGAGTATTTTCACAGTCTTTTAAGGATGTTCCCATCAATCATTGGGCATATGATGCAGTTGAAAGGCTTTCTGGTATTGGCATTATTGAAGGATACCCCGATGGTACTTTTAAAGGATTAGAAAACATGAACAGGTATCAACTGACTGTTGCTTTGTCCAGAACGATTGATTACGTAGAACAAAGTATGATTGAGCCTTTAGCCCAAAATTTGGCGAATTTGGAAAGGACTGTAAGTAGTTTATCTGTTCCGCAAGGAGTTTCTTCAGCGGAATTACAGCAACTTCAAACAAAATTAAACTCTCTTACAAGTGATCTTTCTACTCTTCAGGGTTCCGTTTCGAGGTTGGATAGTTCTGTCAAGGAACTTCAGAATTCTTATGAGTTGCTTGGTTATGCCACCACGAAGATAGACGAATTAGAGAGAAAGGTCAACGCCATATCAGTGCCCGCGGTAAGCGAAACTGACATCAGAAACTTAAATACCAGAGTTACCAATCTGGAAAACACCGTTGGAAGTCTGAATAGTAATTATCAGAATCTTTCTCAAACAGTATCTAATTCCAATCAAGAAATACAGTCGTTAAAAAATTCAGTAGCTAGTATTCAAAACTCTTTTTCTAGTGTAAACCAAGATTTGGACAGATTGAATGCTTTAACGGCTAACTTGAATTCGAAGATAGATTCTAAAGTTGATAAAACTGAGTTTACTTCGTTAAAAAACACTACTGACGAATTAAGTGTTCAATTAAGTAATAATACCCAATCTGTTTCTGAATTGTCCCAAAACTTACAAGCCGTTCAAAGTAGTGTTGATCAGCTCTCTCAAGAGGTCACTGATGTAAAACAAATAGCTGAAGGTGCCGGTGGAGGAGTAAACTTCTTAGATATCATTATCTCAGTGGTAATTTCTGCAGGTTTATCCTTTGCTATAATGAACTTGCTATAAAAAAATATCGCTGGTTTTTTCGACCAGCGATATTTTTATTTAATGTTCCTTTTTAAGACTATAATTTCTAATTTATCAGAAGCATCTTCGGCCCTGTCTGCTATATCTCCTATCTGTAGAAAAAGATCTTTCAACTGCAATTTTTCCGATAATTCAAGGCTATCTATTTCAAACAATCTTCGTATTAAATCCTTCTCTAAGATATCTTCTTCATGTTCCTGTAATTCAACTTTTTGAATATACTCACTACTTTTTTCTATATTTTCGAATACGTTTTCTATAGACTTTTTCAAGGATTTATAAGTTTTCTTTACCAATCGACTTTGTTCTAAAAAATCTGGTTTAAAATTCTCGGGTATTTTTGGTTTTTGAAAAATTAAGATTTCTGAAACCGTTTGTGTTTTATTCATAACCTTATCAACCGCTTCTATTAATTCTAAAAGTTCTCCTCTAAAATTTGGCAAAAAAGCTCCTTGATACATTTCGCTTTCCGTTTTTCTTCTTAAAGAATCAGCTTCGCTTTCTATATTAGATATTTGTTTTGATAAATCAACAGATTTTTCCATATCGTTTGTTACATACAATTCTACTAATTCTGTGAGTAAGTTTACCCCTTCTTCTACTTTTTCTAAATGTTTAGAAAAAAGTTTTATTACTTTCTCTTCCTTTTTTCCAAAAAAAAGCTTCATTATGTACCCCCTCACATACCTTTAGAATTAATAAAACTGTTTTTTGTGTTCTTTTGCTATACAGCCCATCCTAGAGTTTACGCATTTATTTCCTCTTTTAATACTCTTGCACATCTTGGACAAACGCCCGGAAAGTCAGGGTCATTGTCCGTATTAGGATCTACTTTCCAACATCTTTCGCATTTTTCCCCTTCTGCTTTGGTAACTTTAATTGTTGCGTATCGACCTTCAAATCCTTCATCTACATTACCAAATTCAAATTGAGATACTATAAATAGATCAGCAATCCAGTTGTTATCGTATTGAGATAGAATTTGCTTTAATGTATCATCTTTTAGGTTGAGGATAATTTTAGCATCCAGAGAGTTTCCTAAAAATTTTTCTTTTCTTTTCTCTTCAAGGGCTTTTAAAACATCCTCTCTCAAAGCAAAAATTTTATTCCACTTTTCTTCTAATTCTTCGCTAAGGTAATTCTCTTTATATTCAGGCCATAGTTCAGCGAATATGGTTTCATATTTGTTTGAGTAATTGAGATGCTCGTAAACTTCTTCCGCAGTAAAAGGCAATATGGGTGAAATCATCTTATTTAAAGCTATAGCGGTTTCATATAAAACTGTTTGAGCGGATCTCCTGAGTTTAGATTTTTTTCCTTCTACGTATATTCTATCTTTTATTATATCCAAGTAAGTAGAACTCATATCTATTGTACAAAAATTGTTTATAAGATAGTGTACTTTGTAAAATTCGTAGTTGTCATAAGCTTTGGTGACATTTTTTATCAAATTATGTAACTTCATCAATGCCCATTGGTCTATTTCTAACATTTCTTCATAAGCCACAGAATCTTCATCAGGGTCAAAATCATTTATATTGCCCAGCAAAAATCTTATAGTATTTCTAAGTTTGCGGTAGGTTTCAACCTGTTGTTCCAAAATATTGTAAGATATTTTAATATCCATTCTGTAATCTGCTGATGCAACCCATAACCTTAATATGTCTGCTCCATATTTGTTGATAATGTCTTTTGGGTTGACTACATTTCCCAAGGATTTAGACATCTTCTTTCCTTCTTCGTCTTTTATAAAACCATGAGTCAAAACGGATTCATAAGGGGCAATTCCGTGTTTTGCAACAGATAAGAATATAGAACTTTGGAACCACCCTCGATGTTGATCGCTTCCTTCAAGATATAAATCTACAGGGAATTTTTTTAATTCTTCACGTGAATTTGCAACTGCTTCGAAAGATGATCCAGAATCGATCCAAACGTCTAAAATATCTTCTTCCTTTTTGAACTCTGAACCACCACATTTAGGGCACCTGTAATCATTTGGTAGAAGTTCTTTCGCTTCTTTTTCAAACCACGCATTACTCCCTTCTTTTTCTATAATTTCTATAACGTGGTCTATAATTTTGGTGTCCAAAATTGTTTCGCCACAATTATCACATTTAATAGCTGGTATTGGGATTCCCCAGGCACGCTGTCTTGAAATTACCCAGTCAGGTCTCTCTCTCACCATAGAGGATATTCTATTTTCTCCCCACTTGGGTATCCAATTTACTTTTTTTATTTCTTCCAACACCTTTTCACGGTAGTTGTTTTTTTCAAGATCTATAAACCATTGAGGAGTGGCTCTAAAGATAACAGGATTTTTACAACGCCAACAATGTGGATAGGAATGAGTTATCTTTCCTGATTGAACGAGAAAACCGTTTTCTTTTAGATCTTTGATAATTTCTTTGTTCGCTTCCCAAATTTTCATCTCTTTATACTTTCCAGCTTCGTCGGTGAAATATCCTTTACTATCTACAGGAGATATTACCTGAAGGTTGTACTTTGTACCTGTTATATAATCTTCCATACCGTGTCCTGGAGCAGTGTGAACACATCCGGTACCTTCTTCCAAAGTTACATAATCTGCAAGTACTAAAAGGCTTTCTCTGTCAACAAAAGGATGTCTAGCTTTTTTCCCTTCTAATGTAGATCCTTTAAAGGTATCGATTATTTTGTAATTATCTATTCCTGATTCTTTCATAGTTTTATCAACTAATTCCTTAGCCATTATCCAATATTCGTTTCCAACTTGAACTTTTGCGTAATCAAAATTAGGGTGAACAGCAATAGCTACGTTCGCTGGTAAAGTCCACGGTGTTGTCGTCCAAATGATCACGTATGCATTGTTTTCTCCAACTAGAGGGAACTTTACATAAATTGAATCTGATGTATGATCATGGTATTCAACTTCAGCTTCTGCTAAAGCTGTTTGACATTCTGTACACCAATATATAGGTTTTGTTCCTCGATAAATATTGCCAGCTTCAACTATAGAACGAAGAATTTCTAGAACTTTGGCTTCATATTCGGGATTCAAAGTTAAATATGGTTTATCCCAAAAACCTATTACCCCCAACCTTTTAAAGCTTTCTCGTTGAATGTCTACGTATTTCATAGCGTAATCTTCACAAAGTTTTCTTATTTCTAACTTACTCAAGGTGTGTGCCTTTTCTCCAAGCTTGGTAGTAACATTATGTTCAATTGGAAGACCGTGCGTATCCCAGCCAGGGACATAAGGAGCATCAAAACCTCTCAATGTTTTGTATTTTAAAACTATGTCTTTTAAAACCTTATTAAGGGCAGTCCCCATATGAATGTCTCCATTCGCATACGGTGGACCATCATGTAAAACAAACTTTTTTTCCCCAATTCTTTTGTTTCTGAGATAGTAAGAAATATTTAAATCATCCCATTTTTGAAGAATTTGAGGCTCCTTTTCTTTTAGATTTGCCTTCATCTTGAATGATGTCTTTGGAAGATTGATTGTGTCTTTGTAATCCAAAACCCGCACCTCCGATAAAATATTATTGAATTTTTAAAAGAGTTTCGATTGTATCTTTTATTTCTGTTAAATCCATTGATTTTACAACATAAGCATCTGCAGCCCAGGATGCCATCTCGCTTTTATAATGTGAGTAGGCTGTGAGAAATATTATTTTTTTGTTTGGATACCTTTTTCTGATTTCACTTGCGAGTTCTAAGCCATTTACATCAGGCATTTCGATATCAGTGCATATGATATCTATATCTTGATCATTTTCTAAGGTTTCCAGTGCATCTTTTGCATTACTTGCTGTAGTAACCTCGTAACCAGCTTCTTCCAGTTCTTCTTTTATTAAAGTTCTTATGTTCTCTTCATCATCTACTATTAGTACTTTCGACAACTTAACCCCTCCTAAAAAGTATTATTTCTCACCTGTTGGAATTTCAAATCTGAAAGAGGTTCCATTATTGTCAGATTTTACCAAATAAATTTTACCTTTGTGTTCTTCTTCTATTATTTTTTTACAAATAGCTAAACCCAATCCTGTCCCATTGCTTTTTGTAGTAAGAAAAGGTGTGAATAATTTTTCTTTAATTTCCTGGGGAATAGAGGGTCCATCGTTGGTTATTTCAAAAAAAACTTTATTTTCATCGGTAAATCCAACTTTTATTTCAATTTTCCCATTGTTGTATACATTTTCTAAGGCGTTTTTTATTAAATTCATCAATACCTGTTTTATTTTATCTTTGTCTGCTTTTATTACGATCTCTTCTTTTAACCAATCAGTATTCACCATAACGTGTTTTTGTTGTATAAAATCTTCGTACATCAATATTATTCCACGTATGATTTCTATCAAATCGACTTCTTCAATCTGGTTAATTTTACCTCCTCTAGAATATTCTAAGATCTCATTTACTATATGTTCGAGCCTTGAAAGTTCTTCTTTAATAATTTGGGTATATTTTTGAATATCATCCATTTCGTTCATTTTAGCTATCCTGTTTAAAAAGCCACCGATAATAGTAATAGGATTTCTCACTTCATGAGCTATTCTAGCAGTCATTTCTCCCATGGCAGCAAGTCTTTCTCGCTTTTCCATTTCTTTTTGAAGGTTGTACAGCTCGGTTACATCATCAAAAACAATTATAACGCCTTCTATCACTCCTAATTCTTCGTTTCTCAAAGGAGATAGCTGAATATCAAAAATTTTCTTGGTATCGGAAAGTTTTACTTCATAATTCTTTAATTTGATATTATTTCTGGTTTCATAAATGTCTTTAATTTTTTCGATTATTTCTTCCCCGATTAGTTCTGTTATATCTTGGATAGCAGTTCCTATCATGGTCTCTCTTGGTCTGGAGAAAAAATTTTCTGCCATTCTGTTCCATTCGTTTATTTTTCCATTTCTATCAACCACAACTACGGCAACAGCCAGGTTTTGTAATATATTATCTTTGAATCTTCTGTAGTAATCCATCAAATCTTTTTGTTCTTCTAATCTTAATGTTTTTTCCTTTAATTCTTGATAATTTTCTATCATTTCCAAAGCTAATCCCATATTATCTTTAAATAATTTTACAATTTCAGTTTCAATGTTGGTGATGGGTTTTTTGTTTATTTTGTTATCAACTATTACTACTCCTTTAGTTTCTGTCATTCCAGTAACTGGGAAAATAAGAAACTCATTAATTTTAACTATATCGTATATATCCTCTAAATCTTCCCATTTAATTTCCAACATTTGAGGAACGATATGTAAAACCTGTTTTTTTTCAACGACTCGTTCTAAAATAGGATGCCCTTTATATGCTAAAACTTTATTTTGTAAACTGAGGATTAGTTTATTATTGGTGGGTATTTTTATGGCCTCCTCTTTTAGGTACTGAACGACGTTTCCGTATTTTAAAGCCCTAATGTTTGCGTCTTTCCAGATTTCGGTAGCGTCTTCTTCTGTATCAGGACCAACCCATATTTTTGGAACAAGGAATCCCCGAACCTTGTCCTTTTCTAAATAAAGAGCTCTGTTGAACTTGAGACCTCTCCCAGAAGTTAAGCCTAAAAGCATTATTTTTATTGCCAAATTTTTATCGTAAACAGATCTCACAGCTTGGGATATCTTATCCAATGCATTTAGCATATCTAAGTGTTCTTTTTGTTTTTCAATAAGCTGTTCATAATTCATTTTCAATTCAGTCAATTTACTGACTTCATTTTGAAGTTTGTTGTATAAATTTATTCTATGAATAGAAAAAGCTAATCTTTTGGCGGTGTCCGAAAAAACGTGGAAATCTGCTTCATCAAAATTTTTGTAAGTTCTAAATGAGTATTCTTCTTCTCTGTTATAAACACTTAAAACGCCATAAACTTCATGATTTTGTTCTATAACAGAATAAATAGAAGATTTGAGATCTATATTAAAAGGAATAAAATAATTTTGAAAGTTTTCTCGTCCCACTAGCATATAACTCGATCTTTCTTTTATTGCTTTACCTTCGAGGGTATTTTCTATAGGGATAGTTCTAGTTATGATTGTGCTTTCATCTATTCCTAAAAAGTATTTGATTTCGAGAGTATCACCTTGAAGTTTCCAGAATGCTATGCTTTCTGCATGTAGAGAATCTTTTAGGAGTTTTAATACATTATTGACTATTATATCTTTTTCGGTAATTTCTTCTATAATGTCGGTGAGCTTTTCCATTAAAATTACCTTGTCTTGCAAATCCCTAATTCTCAATTTTTCTATAATCAAATTAATCAATACGGAATAATAAAAAAAATGTTGGTCGAAAGTATTTTTATCAATTTGATTGTCAAATAATCCGACGGCGCCAATTAAGCCTTCTTCGGAAAATATCGGATACAAAAATAACTCTCTTATATCGTTTGCGGTTGAACTTACCTGTGAAATATCATCTTTTAGATTCACAGGTACGATCTCATTTGAAAAAATTTTGTTTTTTAGATCTTCGTCTCCGCGTAGGTATATTTTAATATTTTCAAACTTATCTATTGTAGAAGCTAAAGCTTTAAAAACCTCCCTGCTTGATTGATAAATAAACATAATGTTGTCTTTCCCCATTGATTCTTTCAATTGGGAAGATACTTCTTTAAAAGTTGATTTTAATACATTTTGAGGTTTATCATTATATATAATATTTAAAATTTTGCTTACCATATGCTCCACACTCCGATATTTTATCTTTTTCATTCTAATTATAACACTAAATTGCTTAAAAATGGGATAAAAAATACTGTAAATTCACTAATTGAATCAAATTTTCGAATGACAAGTTGGATATATTGGGTGGTTTTATAAAAGAAAATGAATTAAAACAGAAATTTAAAAATTTTTCTTGACATTTTACATTGAAAAGGATATAATGAAAATAGAATTAGCAAATAAAAGTAACGAGTGATAAAATACTTTATTACGTAGAAAAAAACTCCCTGAAAGGGATCTATGGATGGAGGTGACTTAATGAGATTCAATCCGAATGATTTTACTGAAAAATCTTTAAAAGCATTTCAAGAAGCTCAAAATGTACTAGGTTATTCAGGAGGTAATATTCTCAAACCTGAGCATTTGTTGTTAGCAATTTTAAATGTTGAAGATGAAAATGTTGAAAAAATTTTTCAAGGTACCAATACTAATTCTATAAAAAGCAAACTTGAAGAAGCTTTATCCGAAGAAATGGGAGTTTATTACTCAATGTCCTATGGTAGTGCACAAGGTATTTATCTATCAACTAGTTTAGCAAATGCTTTACAAATAGCTAAATCAGAATCCGACAGGATGGGTTTTAAAAAAATTCCTTTACTAGCCTTATTGTTAGGGATTTTAAAGGAAGGTACATCTTACGCTTCCAAACTTCTGTCTGCTTATACTACGGAAGCTTTAATTAGAGAACGGCTACAAGAGATGTTAGAAAACGGAGACGAAGAAATAGAATCAGGTATGGGAGATCCTTTGAAAAAATTTACTGTAGATTTAACCAAAGAGGCAAAGAAAGGAAAGCTTACGCCTGTGATAGGAAGAGAAAAAGAAATAAATAGAATGATTGAAATATTATCAAGAAAGTCTAAAAATAATCCAGTATTAGTTGGCGACGCTGGAGTTGGGAAAACAGCCGTAGTAGAAGGTTTAGCGCAGTTGATAGTAGATGAAAATCCTCCTTCTTATTTGAAAAATAAGAAAATTTTACAATTAGACATGGCCGCCTTGTTGGCAGGTTCTAAATTTAGAGGTGAATTTGAAGAAAGGCTTAAATCAGTTATCGATACTGTAAAAGAAAAGAACGACGAAATTATTCTTTTTATCGATGAACTTCACAATATAATAGGGGCTGGAGTGGCTGAAGGAAATGCAATGGATGCCGCAAATATTTTGAAGCCAGCTTTAGCTAGAGGTGAAATAAAGGTTATTGGAGCAACAACCTATGAAGAATATAAAAAATACATTGAAAAGGACAAAGCATTAGCGAGAAGGTTTCAACCGGTGTATGTACAAGAGCCTACCCCTGAGCAGGCTATTGAAATACTTAAGGGTATAAAAGAAACTTACGAAAAACATCATAAGGTCGAAATATTGAATGAAGCTTTAATCGCAGCAGTTAATCTTTCTCATAGATATATTAACGACAGATTCTTACCCGATAAAGCCATAGATTTGATAGATGAAGCTTGTGCCAGAGTGAAGTTGAGAAACTCAGCCAAACCAGAGAAAATTAGAGAATTGGAAAAGAAATTGTCAAAATTAGAAGAAGAGATTAATAAACTAACTTTAGAGGAAAAATATGAAGAAGCCTCCAAAAAAAAGGCAGAGTATTTTGACCTTCAAAAGGAATTAGAACAAGCACAAAAAGCTGCTAAACGAGTACAAAGCGAAATAAGCAATGTAGTAGATGAAGACATAATAGCCTCTTTGGTACAAGAATGGACTGGAATCCCTGTTACACGAATGGTTGAAGATGAAAAGAAAAAACTTGCCAACCTTGAAAACGAAATACACAAAAGACTCGTTGACCAAGATGAAGCGGTTAACACTGTTGCAGATCATATTAAAAAGGCCAGAGCGGGATTGAAAGATCCTAAGAAACCAGTTGGTTCATTCTTGTTCCTTGGTCCAACTGGAGTAGGAAAGACTGAACTAGCAAAAACATTAGCCGAGATATTATTTGGTACTGAAGACGCACTCGTGAGAATAGATATGAGTGAATACATGGAAAAATTCAACGTTTCTAGGTTAGTAGGTGCAGCACCAGGTTACGTAGGTTTCGAACAAGGTGGACAACTAACAGAAATGATCAGAAGGCGACCCTATTCCGTTGTATTATTCGATGAAGTTGAAAAAGCTCATCCCGATGTATTCAACATATTGTTACAGATCTTAGACGATGGTAGGTTAACAGATTCTCAAGGTAGGACCGTCAATTTCAGTAATACCATCATAATACTAACTTCCAACTTAGGTTCAGAGTTACTAAATAAAACCAAGAAAAGTGTTGGTTTTGTTGGAGAAACAGAAGAAGAATCTTATGAAAACACAAAAAATGAAATTATGAGCCAAGTAAAATTGGCATTTAGACCTGAGTTTATTAACAGGCTCGACGATATTATAGTTTTCAAACCCTTGGGTATCTCCCAGATAAAGAGAATAGTCGATATAATGATTTCAAGGTTAGAAGAGAGATTGAAGGAGAAACATATTAGTATTCAAATAACAGAAGCAGCGAAGGACGTTATAGCAAAAGAAGGATTTGATCCAGTTTATGGGGCTAGACCGTTGAGAAGAGTCATAGAAAGAAAAATAGAGTCTCCTTTGGCAACTATGATCATTGAAGATACTATAAAAGAAGGAGATACGGTTATAGTTGACTCAAAAGATGGTGAAAATTTAGAAATAAGAAAATCTGGAGGAGAATTATTAAAAAAGCGGGATTAACATCCCGCTTTTTATTCTTCAAGTAATTCAAAGTCTTCTTTAGCTGCACCACAAACTGGGCAAGTCCAATCATCGGGCAAATCTTCAAAAGAGGTTCCTGGTTCTATATCGTTATCAGGATCTCCTGCTTCTGGATCGTAAATATATCCACAAATCATACACCTGTATTTTTTCATTTTTTATCAGCTCCTATTTAGTATTTTCAAAAATCATCCTACAGAAACTTTTTTAGTGTTTTCCCAAAGTCCATGAATATTGCAATGAGAGAGGGCGATCAACGTTCCTGATTTGGTTAACTTAATTTTTGCTTTTACGTGAGGTTCCCCCACCACAGGTCCAAAAATATATCTGCCAACATGTACGGTATTTGGATCATCATCATATTGTATAAAAAGATCTATCCATTCAATATGGTGTTCTACTGTGTTCGGATGTTTAATCTCTTTACCTATCTGTACATCAACTTCAAACTCTTCGTTAGGTTCAACTTTGTCTGGACAATCGATTGTAGGGACATGTTTTTCATTTTTGAAATCATTAATCTTAATTACATCACCTAACACAAAGAATCATCTCCTTTCTTAAAAAATCTAGTTAGAATTCTACAAATTTGCTTCTCGGAGCTCCGCAAACAGGACATTTTTCTGGTGCTTCTCCTTCTACAGTATAACCACAGACATCACATATGAAGATTTTACCAACTTCAACATCTTTACCCTGGTCTGCAACCTTTTTTGCGTTCTTGTACCACTCTGCGTGTATTTTCTCTGCTTCCAAAGCAAAATAGGTGGTTCTTACCGCTTCATTTTCTTCTTGAAAGTTAGCTGCATTGTTGTACACTGGATACATTTCTTCAATTTCAAAGGTTTCTCCATCTATACATTGTTGGAGGTTATCTTGAGTTGATCCAATATAACCCAAGGCTCTGTAATGATTCCTTGCATGAACAAACTCAGCATGTGCAATAGCTTTCCACATTCTTGCAAGGTTTTTTAACCCTTTTTCTTCCGCTTCAGTAGAGAAAATCAAATACTTCATATGTGCCTTGGATTCACCACAAAATGCATCCTCCAAAAACTGTCTTGTCATTTCTCTTTCTACCAAAGTTATCTACCCCCTTATTTAAACTTATTATCGTCTTTCAAAATTCTCAAATGTTTTAAAGGCACATTCTAAAGTAAAGTATAACATGAAAGTTTTAAAAAAAGATTAAAAAAATAACATAATTTTGAAATAAAAGATCAATTCTTATTGGATAAGCTTTCTTTAAGTGAAGAAATAAATCTATCCACCTCTTTTATGTTCTGTAGGATTTCTTTTATATTATTTACAAACGTTTTGACGGAGCTAGATATTTCTTCAGCGGTAGCCGAACCTTCTTCGGATATAGCTAGTAAGTTTTGGGTGTTTTTAGTTAAATCTTCTAGTTTGACCCCTTCACTGCTTAATTCGTTTAATATTTCGTGTATCTCTTTAGAGATATTTTTTATATTAGTAGCAGATTCTTTATTATTTAGAGAGCTAATTCTTAGATTGTTAGCTCCTTCTCTCATTGCCTTAAACTCTTTTTCCACAGTTTCTGTTAATAGCTGAATACCTGAAGATATTCTACTAAGTATATTATCAATCTGTGAAGCGGCTATTTTGCTTTCCTCTGCTAATTTTCTTATTTCATCAGCTACCACCGCAAATCCTCTGCCAGCTTCTCCTGCTCTTGAAGCTTCAATTGCCGCGTTTAAGGCTAACAAATTAGTTTGATCAGCAATACCCTTTACCGTGTCAACAACCTTAAGAATTTCTTTAGTATCCTCTTCTAACTTATCACTTTCTTTCACTAAATTATTGAATCTTTCGCTCATATTTTCTATTTCTTTTGAGGATGCTTCTACTTTTGAAGAGGAATCATTGATTCTTTTGACAGCATTTTCCAAAGAGTCTACCATCTGATCTTCTCTAGATATGATACTTTGTATTGTATTTACATTTACTTCAACTACATTTGATATTGATTCGGCATCTTGAGCGATCTGTTCCGAACTTATAGCCACCTGTTCAACTAGTTCTCCTATTGAGTCACTTATTTCCTTCATTTCTTCAGCTCTTTCGCCAACTTTTTCAGTAAAGGTTTCTATTTCTTCTATATCTCCAGTTAATTGAATAAAAATACCATTAAAATTGCTTCTCAAATTATCAATTTCTAAAGAATGCTTTTCAAGCATTTTTTCTCCCTTTAAAAGTACGGGTTTATCATATTCGAGGTTATTTAAATTTTGCAACCCTTCTGAAGAAGAAGAAAATAACCTTTTGAAATAATTACCCATCGAAAGAATAAACGCTCCAGATAAGATACCTGTAATTAAAAATGTATACCAATGGTTTCCTAAAATCCAAGTAAAAAGCCAAGATAATAAAAAGACAATGATTATTGTATAAAAAGTTAGAGAAGTGAAAAACATTTTCATTAATGATAAGCTCATAGCTGTGAAAAACCTTGCCTTCTTGATTTTTGCGTATGGTTTCTCGCTTTTTAATTTTATTTTTAGAAAACTTCCCTGATCAGTGTTTCCTTGATCAATAATCTCATATTCAATTTTTTCACCAAAAACCTCGGCGGAACCTTCCAACAATCCTAAGAAATAGTATCTCATATCTCTGAAAGAACGATAGGTAATGTAGGCTGAGTTGCTATCTATGATTTCAAATTCAATCGCGGGAGGTTTGGCTCCTTTTATTCTCCTTGTCAACGATTTATGAACGTCATTCATGGTTGATAAAAATGACAGAAGTCCCTTTTTTCTGAAAAAATTAGGGTAATATTTTTTGAACGTATAAATGTTTTTTTTCCCTAATTCTTTCATGAGCTCTTCTTTTGATTTATTAGTTGTTTTACTCATTAAATCAAGAAGTTTAAAAACTTTTGAATCTTCCAAATCTTCGAAAGGAGAGAAGTGTTTATCTTTTGGAATTCCTATTTCGGTTAAAAGCTGATTAACATAATCTTCTCCATATGTATTTTTCCAAGTTTCCATCCAAGTTTCTACGATCATTCCCTTCATCAAATTCCCTCCTAAGTGTAGTAGTTATAGCAACTTTAAGAATTCTAAACCAAGCTTTAGCAGCCCGAACAATAAAAAATCTTTATCTTTTTGTCCTTAAATTATACCATATTTTTTCTGGTTATTTAATTATTAAAAATACAGGGCAAATAATTTGTATATTTAGAAAATGCCTAAATAGACTAATTGATTGGTTAATAAGTTTGAGAAAGCTTATTTATTGCACGAAAGGCCTTTGAAATCTGCAAAATTGTGATATAATAATTAAAATGATATAAAAATCTCTTTTTCCAAAGGAGGTACGCAAAAAGGATGGCTAAGAATAATGTTGAAGATTTAGAGAATAGAATAAAACTATTAGAAGAACAAAATAAAGAAAATAGGGAAACTTTGGACGACCTGCTTTTTCAAAATTCAAAGATGAAAGAAAAATTAAATAAAATATGGCGTAATCTGAAGATCATGTTTTGGTTATTTTTTGGTTTAGTTGCATGTTTAATATTAATTTTTACCACTACCCCACCCGTGGTAATCGGTTTATGGATCATCTTTGGAGCTATTTTATTTACTGTATTAATTTTTTATTATTACTTTAAATTTGCTTATAATAAATTTGAATAAGGAGTGATTTTTTTGACTAAAGAAGAAGCCCTTGAGTTACTAAAGCAAAACTTAAAAACGGATAATTTGTTCACTCATTCCCTTGCCGTTGGAGCTATTATGAAAGAGTTAGCAATACATCTAAACAAAGATGAGCAAAAATGGGAAATCACCGGTTTACTACACGACTTGGATTACGAAGAAACCAAAGATGATCCAGCTAATCATGCGTTAAAAACTGTTGAAATGCTTGGAGACAAGGTCGATCAAGATGTAAAAGACGCTATATTGGCGCATAACGAAAAAAAAGCGTTGGAAAAAGATATTGAGATAGCCTTATATGCTGCAGATCAACTTTCTGGGCTTATTGTTGCCTCTGTCTTAGTAAGGCCAAGCAAAGATATAGCTGAATTATCAGTTAAATCATTAAAAAAAAAGTTCAAAGACAATGCTTTTGCTAGAGGAGCGGACAGAGAAAAAATAAAAGAAATAACCAAACTGAACATCGAATTAGACGATTTCTTCAAAATAGCCATAGATGGTATGGTTCGAATAAAAGACGAATTGAACTTAGTTTGATAAACACTTTAATCATTTTCATTATTTTTATTCTTTACATCTTTTGACTCATTTTGAAGTTCAGCGATTCTTAGGTTCATCAAAGTGAAAAAAGAAATTGAAACAACACCAAATGTGGCAAAAATCCAAGTTACTAGAGAAAACCAAAAAAGTTTTGTGAACCAAAAATAGAATATTAAAAGAACTCCAACAGAAATAGAGAAATAATAGATAAGAAACTTTATGATTCGTTTTTTGTTGTAGCTCATTTTTAAACCTCCCACTAAAAAAGGTGATAATCGTGCAAGCTCTTTTGACTATTCTACCTCAACCTTTTTACAATAAAATAACAAAACTTTGGAATGAATTAGAAAAGAATTTTGGCGTTAATTGGGTAAAAAACAACGTACCTTTTCCCCATATAACTTGGAGTGTTGCTGAGAATTATAAAGTTAACGATTTAAATAAGTTACTCAAAAAGGCAACCAAAGAATTGGATTCATTAACCATAAAAACGGAAGGTGTAGCCTTATTTACCGGCAAAAAATTAACCTTGTACATCCCTGTAAAACCGACAAAAGAAATTTTGAACTTTCACGAATACCTTTGGAATTTGGTCAATGTAAATGACTCAAAGCTTAATGAATATTACTCTCCTGATAATTGGTTTCCACATATAACTTTAGCGGTAGAAGATATTAATAAAGAGAACATTGGACAGATTACCAGTTATTTGTCTGATAAAAAGTTAAAGTATCAAATAAAGTTGGAATCTCTTTCCCTTGTTCATAGAGAGTTGGGGAAAGAGGTTGAAATTGATCAAACTTTTGGAATACCAAAAAAGAGAAAAAGGAAACAGTGAAATTATTTATTGTTTCTACCGAACCTCTCGATAATTACAATTACTATGGCTCCAATTAAACCAAATATTAAAAAACTAACAAAGTTATCTATTCTTGAAATGGGAGCCCTCAATCCTCCAACCATTAGTCCCATCAAAAAAAACATTGTCGTGAGGTAAAAATTGTCCAACACCCATTTCAATAGTCTACTCATAGAAGCCAATCCCAGTACAACACCCAAAACAAAGGTTATCAGTACAGGGAAATTAAAATCATTAACTGCTTTTACAATGAATGAATATTGATTCAAAAGTAATAGGACGTATGCACCGGAAATGCCCGGTAGGATCATAGCAGAGATAGCCAAAAATCCAGAAGAAAAGATTATTAAAAAATCGTGTTGTTCTAATAAAAACTGTGCCCCTGAAATATAGAAGGCAACTAAAAAACCAATAGCGGTTGAAATAAAAAAAGAAACGTATTTAGATTTTTGCGTATTTTTGAAATCAGGATTTTTAAATATATCTGAGCCTAAAAAAAAGATACTCCCGATAATTAAACCTGAAAAGAATGAAAAGACACTTGTTTGGTAGTTAGTTATTAAAAAGTCTATAAGTCCCAAGGTTGAGAACATTCCAAGAAAAACACCTATGTACAACAATATCAAAAATCTAAGTTCCCGACTTTTCGTTAAAGTTTTGAAATTGAATAAATTAGAAAAAACAAAAGACCATGCAGATATGAAACTCTCATAAATGCCTAGTATCAAAGCTATCGTAGCGCCTGAAACTCCCGGGATAGAATCAGAAATACCCATGAAAATACCATACAACGGAATTAACAGATTTTTTTTCTTCATAAAAACCTCCATTAAATATATTTCTTTTATAAAAAAACCCCGCATAAAGCGGGATAAGTTGGGGATTTTATTGGGGGTTATTGTTTTCTAAATCTATTATATGCAAAGAATCTTAAAGCATCCTTAAAATATTTAAAAATGGTTCTAATTCTTCTTTGCTGATGTTAATCCCCATTTCTATCCCTGCTTTGTTTGTTCCATGATAATCCGAACCAGCGGTTATAAACAAATCATACTTTTTGGCAAGTGCTTTATACTTTTCGTTCATTTCTTTGGTGTGCGAGGAGTAATAAGCTTCTATGCCATCTAACCCATAATCTACTAACTCTCTGATCAGATTGGCTAGATTTTGTTCATCGAGTTTTGTTTGATAAGGGTGTGCCAAAACAACTACACCACCCGCTTCCTTAATTAACAATATTGCATCTTTTGGATTCAACCTTTTTTTATCTAAGTAAAGAGGAGCTCCTTTCTTTAAATACTTATCGAAAGCCTCTTGTTTGTTGCTTACATAATTTTTCTTCACCATTAAAGAAGCAAAATGGGGCCTACCAATCAATTCTCCACCTGCTTCTTTTTTTAGTTCTTCAAGGGTAATTTGAAAACCAAGTTTTTGCATGTTTTCGATCATTAAAACGTTTCTTTTTTTTCTGAACTCTTGAAGCTCTTCTAAAACCCTATTTAGTCTTTCGTTATTGCTATCAAAACCGTATCCTAATAGGTGTAGAGTGGTTGGGAATTCTGCACTTATCTCTACTCCAGGAACAAATTTTAATTTTTTTAAATCTTTAAAATTTTCTAAAGATTTTACTCCATCAAGGGTATCGTGATCGGTGATAGATAGATATTCTATATTTTTTTCTAAAGCCAGATTCAATAATTCATTAGGAGTGTTACTTCCGTCTGATCCTGTAGAATGAGTATGAAAATCTACTTTCACATTTTCCCTCCAGTTTTAATTAGTATTACAACGCTCCTTTTACTTATTTTTTCCAAAGAACTTTATTTTTTTCATCGTCGTATATTTCTTCAACGTCTTCGGGTATATCGATTTCTTCTATATATTTGGATATAGTTTCTTTGATCAAATCTTCCGGTAAAGAAGTGATGAGCCATAAGTCGCTTAACCAAACTTTGTTGTTTTCTCTAAGCGGTGCTTTATAAATAGCACTTTCTACTGCTTTTGCAAAGGTAGATAAAGGAACTTCCTTTATAAAACCTTTACCTGAATTTTCTCCGTAAATGTTGTTCATAAAATAAATTTAGACCTCCTTTATATTCGCTTCAGCTGAGACCCTCTGTCCCTTAAGGGTAGTTGGCTGCACCCATTTAAGGAAGGGAACTTACAAGTTATTTAAAGCAATTTTTGTCCAACCTTCAAAATTCACATCTTTTAAATTTACGATTTCTTCTTTTTTCATCCAAGTGCTCTCAAAGTTATCTTCTTCTTTAATCTTAGCAGAATCGATGAATCCGACGAAAAGAACACCTAAATGAACTTTGGATACATCTTCATCGTTATCATTGATTATTCCTTTGTAAACATATTTATATGAATTGGTAATCCATAATTCTTCGTTAATTTCTCGATCCATCCCGTTGAAAAAAGTTTGTTCCATAGTAATACCATTATCTCCTTTGTTTATGTGACCCCCTATCCCTATCGATATTTTGTTATGAAGTCTTTTTTCTCCTTGATTTTGTGTCCTTTTTAAAACTAAAATCTCGTCTTGGAAGTTTCTGAACACAACATAAGGTATGATTTGTTTGTAATTATAATCGTTTTCGAGTGCATTTCTTTCATAGAAATTACCACTTTCTAATATTTCCACAAAATCGCTGAATTTTATTTTAAAAAAATTGTCATTGTTCGAAGATATTTTTTCGTCCATTTTTTTTGTGGGAATAGCTAAAATTTGTTCACTCATTCTATAATCTCCATGGTGATATTATCGTTCGTATAAATACAAATTTCACCAGCAATTTTTATTGCTTTTTGAGCGATTTCTTCAGCATCTAAGTCTGTGTTTCTCAATAGAGCCATTGCTGCAGCATAAGCATAAGGTCCACCGGAGCCAATTGCGATTGCATCTTCTTGTGGTTCCATTACTTCGCCATTGCCTGAAATTAGAAAGATATTTTCTTTGTCGGCGACTAATAATAATGCTTCAAGTCTTCTAAGTGCTTTGTCCATACGCCATTCTTTGGTCAGTTCCACAGCTGCTTTCATAAGATTGCCATGTGAAGACTTATACTTTCCTTCAAATCTTTCATACAAAGCCAAGGCATCGGCTACGGATCCAGCGAAACCTGATATTACTTTTCCTTCGCCTAATCTTCGCACTTTTTTGGCGTTACCTTTAAAGATTGTTTCTCCCATTGTTACCTGTCCATCACCACATATTACAGTTTTTCCGTTTCTTTTTACTCCTAATATTGTTGTCCCATGAAAATCCATAAATTATTTTTCCTCCTTGCAGTCACATTTTTGTGTTTTTTATAGCGCCCCTTCGCCCGTGCATTAAGGGGTAACCCCTTAAAAACCCCAAGTTCTACGTCAAAATCATTTAAAGACCTACTTTGCATAATACAGCAAACCATAAGGAAAAGAGCTTTTTACTCTTTCACCCTGCAACCCGCGCAACATGGTTTTTAATTATTATATTTATTAACTCATCAAAGCTAATTCCAGCAGCTAGTGCGGATGTAGGAAGATCACTTAATTCTGTTAAACCAGGCACAGTATTTATTTCCAAAACGTAAACTTCATCGTCTTTTAAGATGGCGTCGATCCGAAACATGTCTTTAAAAGTGAGTGTTTGCATAACGTGATTCCCTATTTCATTTATTTTTTGTATGATTTTTTCGGGTGAATTAAGCTGTGGCTTGAGTTCCGTTAACCCGTTAGTATATTTTGCTTCATAGTCATAGAATTCTTTTTTTGGAATAATTTCAAGAATTGGTAGTAATATGAACTCTTCATTTTTCTGAATATAAGATATCGTTATTTCCCGGCCTTTTATATATTCTTGAACCAGAACTTCCTGAAATTCTTTCAAATCTTTTTCTAAATAGAATTTGTATTCATTTTCGTTGTGAATGATGTATACTCCTTTACTCGATCCACTTTTTCTAGGTTTGATGATGAAAGGGTATTCAAAGGGCGGTAATATCAATTTGTTGGTTAGGGTTGTCTGAGGCATTTGTATATAATTTTTAAATAGAGAGTAGAATATAAATTTATCGTATGTGGCTATACATGTTTCAGGGTTTGAACATGTGTAGTCTATTCCTAAGATTTCTAATAAGGAAGGTAATCTTCCGTCTTCTCCGTAATCTCCATGTACCACGTTGAAGGCGAATTTATAATTTTGAATTTTATTTATAAAATCATCATCTATTAAATCTAAGATTACTGGTTTATAACCTAAATTACTTATAGAATTAAAAACATTTTTTGCGCTTGTTAAGGAAATTTCTCTCTCTTTAGATTTCCCACCTGTAATGATTGGGATGTACATCGTTTTTTCTCCTTTTTTACTTTGTCTGTTTATTTTGTTAGTTGTTTGATTTCTTCAATGTCAAAGTATGCTTTGTCTTTTTCACAGTATAATTTTTCTTTTCCTTTTGAGGTTTTGTAAAAAAGGGTTTCTCCACAGTTGGGGCAACTGTATTCTGAAGGCTCATTCCAATACATGGTACTACAAGAATTACATTTGAAATAAGTTTTTCCTTTTTTGCTTTTTAATTTTACGATGTCACCTCCACAGTTGGGACATTTCCCTCGCGCTTTCACATTCCGAGTGTATTTACATTCTGGGTAATTACTGCATGCAATAAATTCTCCGAATTTCCCGTGTTTCAATATGAGATCTCCACCGCAAATGGGGCATTTTTCATCTATTTTATTCTCTTCTTTGTCTATTTTTAAAGTTTCTTGTAGATATTCTTTTATGTATAATTTCTCCTTAATTGTTACTCCAAATGATTCCGCTGGGATTTTCTGAGTTTCCTTGCATTCTTCACAAGATAAATATAGACCATATCTCCCAAAATTTAATTTCATATTTTTCCCACATTTTTCACAAGGGACATCACTTTCGTAGTGTAAAATTTCTTTTTTATTTTTGATGTTGTTAGATGCAGTCGAAAGGAATGTCTCAAACTCTTTGTAAAACTGCTCTAGAACGACTTTACTTTTGTTTTTTCCGTCTTCTATCTTATCAAGGTCTTCTTCCATGTTCGCAGTGAATTTTACGTCGACTATTTCTGGGAAATATGTTTCCAAAAAGTCAGTTACTACAAAACCAGTAGTTGTAGGCCTCAAGGTACTTTTTGCTATTTTGGATACGTATTTCCGCTGCAAAAGTGTGGATATTATGGTTGCGTATGTTGATGGCCTTCCAATACCTTTAGATTCTAATTCTTTTATCAATGTTGCCTCCGTATATCTATTTGGAGGATTAGTCTCTTTTTCTTCGAATTTTAATTGGTCATATGTGATCTTATCATTTTTACCTATTTCAAAATTAACTTCTTTATTGTTAGGATTCCAGAATTTCTCAAATCCATCAAAGATACATTTTTTGGACGTTATTTCAAATGCGTATTTGTTGGTGTTGTCTTCAATAGTGTATGTTTTTTCTAAATATCTTGATGGAGCTGATTGAGAGGCCATGAATCTATTCCAAATAAGGGTGTACAATTTCAAATGGTCTGATGAAATTAACCTTTTTGCATTGTTGACATCCATGTTGATGTCTGTAGGCCTTATAGCCTCGTGAGCATCTTGAACATTGGATTTTTTGTTTTTTGATAAGTAATGTCCAACGTAATCTTTTCCATAATTTTTTTCCAAATAGTTAATAGCAGCCTGTTGAGCTTCATTTGAAACTCGTGTAGAATCAGTTCTCATATAAGTAATAAACGCAATACTTCCTTCAGAGGTTTCCACACCTTCATACAACTCTTGAGCGATTTTCATTACTTTAGATGAAGCCCAGTTAAAAGTCGAAACCGCTGCTTGTTGTAGCGTACTTGTAATGAATGGTAATGGGGGTTTTCTTATTGATTCTTTTTCTTCTACGTTCACCAGTTTAAAATCCTTGTCTTTCAAATATTCGAAGATCTGGTCTTTTTTTATTTTTGTTATGCTTTCGGGTTTTATTTTTTTACCGTCTTCTTTTGTTAAAGGTATATTTTGACCTTTGTACTCAAGATAGATATTGAAGTATTTTTTTGGTTTGAAGATAAAAATTTTTCTTTCTTTATCCACTATCAATTTCAATGCTGCAGATTGAACCCTTCCCGCGCTTGTTTTGTAATCTTTTAATACTTTCCAAACCAAAGGTGAAATTTTATATCCTACCAATCGGTCCAAGATTCTCCTAGCTATTTGAGCATCTACTTTTTTTAAGTCTAAACTTTGAGGATTACTTATTGAATTTTTTATTGCATTTTTTGTTATTTCTGAGAATATAATTCGATTTTTCTCTTTTGGATCAAGATCTAAAATCTGAGAAAGATGCCATGCTATAGCTTCTCCCTCTCTGTCCATATCCGATGCTAGTAATACTTTTCTCCCTTTTGTTTCTTTCTTGATTTCTTGTATAACCTTTTCTTTACCGGGAATCACTTGAAAGATAGGTTCAAAGTCGTGTTCGATATCAACTCCAAACTCTTTTTTAGGTAAGTCGCGTATATGACCTTTTGAAGCTATTACTTTGTATTCCTTTCCTAAATATCTTTCTATTGTTTTTGCTTTTGACGGGGATTCTACTATTACTACGTATTTACTTTCTTCACTATTTCCTTTGGATTTAGTGCTTTTTTTGGGCATTAATTGAATTACCTCCCGCTAGTATTTTTCTATTTTTATCTTACGTGCCAGCCTTTTATCGTATTCACTCCAACTTTGATCTTTATTTATTTGTAAGGTATTTCTAATATTGTCTTTAACTTGAGCGATTTTGGAGTCGACATTATCACTTAAACCAATTATGAATGATTCGATGGTTTTTGGGACTACAGGACTTCCATATTCTATTTCTCCATGATGGGAGAGGATGATGTGTATTATATGGTTAAGATCTGATTCTTTTATTTTTGGATTTATTTTTTTTGACTCTTCGTACACTATTTTTGTTCCCAGATGTATGTGTCCAATTAATTCACCTAGTTCAGTTTTTTCTATTCCACTGGGTTTTATAACGTATTCTTCTATTTTCCCTATATCGTGCAACAGTGATCCAGCTATTATAATATCTTTATTGATGCATATCTCATTATCTTCGTTATAAAGATCATACAATCTTAAAGATAGTTCAGTAACCATTACAGTATGTTCCAATAAACCTCCAGGATAGGCATGATGTACTTCCACTGCAGCTGGAGAAAAAAGAAAGGATTCTCTTAATTTTGAATTAACCAAAAAGATCTGTTTCAATAAAGATCTGATACCTTCATTTTCAACGGCTTGTATGTATTGTTCGAGTTTAGTTGTTAACTTTGATAGATCATTATTAGAAAATAGCAAGTACTTTTCGGGGTTGATATTCGTTATGTTGATCTTTTGCACTGAATTGGTCTCGTTACTAATATTGATTTGAAGCCTATTTTCAAAGTAAACTATTTTCCCCTTTACTTTTATAACGTCTCCAATTTGAATCTTGTTATTGTTTGCTTCTGCGTTATACCAATCGATAGCTCTAATGGACTGACTTTTATCGGCAATTGTAAACAATAAAAACGTTTTGTCATTTTTTGTTTTTTGAAGCTTTTTGCTCACAACTTTACCTTCTACTTCTGCGTCTTCAGTGGGTTTTAAATCAGATATTAAAGTAATATTTTCTACAGCTGCCTTTGGTTGAAACGGATTATCTTTTATTATATCTCCCAAAGAATATTCTTCATTCAAAATATTTTCCTCCCTTAATGTAAATCCGCCGAACCCTTTGAGCTATTCTTGAGGTTACTTCATAGTTTATAGTAGAAGCGTTTTCAGCTACTTCTTCTGCGGTTATTTGATCGTATTTTTGCCTCCCAATGATTACAACTTCATCACCTAGTGATACATTATTATCAGTAACGTCCACAACTATTTGATCCATAGATACCCTTCCTAATATTTTAGATCGCTTTCCGTTAATTAAAACTTCTCCTTTGTTGGAAAGGGCTCTAAAATAACCATCTGCATACCCTATAGGAACAATAGCGGTTTTCATCCTTTTTTGCACTTCGTAAGTTCGTCCATAACCGATAGTATCATTCGGTTGAAGGTTTTGAATGTTCGCGACAATGCTTTTTAGTTCCAAAATAGGTTTTAATTGATCTATTTTATAAGTTGTAGATGGTTGTAAGCCATAAGTGGCAATGCCTGGCCTCACATAATCTAAAGCGAATTCTGGGAAAAAAAGGGCAGCAGCACTATTAGAAATATGTTTTTTTTCAACATCTATGCCTGAACCAATTATATAATCCAATAACCCCTTATATTTTTCAAATTGAACTCTGGTAAAATCATCTTTTTCATCTGCATTGGCAAAATGAGAATAAACGCCTTCTATTTGAATGTTTCTATCTTTGATCAACTTTATTAATTGAGGTAATTTTTCCTCTTTTATGCCAATTCTGTTGATTCCAGTATCCACGTTGATATGGAACTTAAATTTATCAACATCTTTTCCTAGTATATCACATACTTTTTCTAAAAATGTAGAAGAAGTAATTGTTGGCCTTAAAAAATGAGCGAATTCCAATAATTCTTTAAAATCATCTGGGCTAAAGTAATTAAAGATTAAAATTGGGAGGTGTATCCCCCGGTTTAAGATTTCTAAAGCTTCTTCCAAATAAGCAACAGCCAACATACTATAACCTTCTTTAAATACTTGCATTGCCAAAGGCAACATACCATGTCCATAAGCGTTTGCTTTTAAAACTGGTATGATATGCGCTTTTGTTTGATTTTGTATATAATTTAAATTTTCTAAGTATTTATCAATATTTATATATGCTGCCGTTTCTCTACCCTTCAAGTTTATCCCCTTTTAAAATAGAAATGAGTTTATCTCGTTCTTTTATATACTTAGGCAAAATAATTGTTTTATCTTTTAAAATTATTATTATTTTTCTGGAAGTTATAACCGTTTCTTTTATGGAGGATTTACTGAAATGTTCATATTTTTCTGAAAATACGGAGGTGATAACGTAAAAGGTTTTGTTATTTTGATCATAAATAATAGGATATCGCATGAATTTTCTAATGGAATAAAATAAAAGTGTAACTATTATTCCAAGAAATATATAAGCAATAATACCTTTCGGATAAAGACTGTACACATAATTACCCAATATGAATAAAAATAAAACAAAAATTAGAGGTAGCAGGTAGAGAATTTTTGAATATCTAAATTTATAAAGAATTTTTAAACCCCTCTTTTGTCTAATTGGTTTTTTAGAATCGACAATTAACATTATACAATAATTTTAAATAGTTGGCAAAAGTTTTCTTCTTTTTATTATATAATGTGCATTGGAGTAGAGTAAATGGGTGAGTGAAGAGGAGGTTGAAAAATGTTTAAAGTTAGCGTAGTTCAATTCAAACCAGAACTATTTGAGATCGAGAAAAATGTAAATAAGGTAATGAAGATTATCGAAGGAGTCGATAGCAATTTTATAGTCTTTCCAGAATTAGCTTTTACCGGTTATGCTTTTTCCTCTAAAAAAGAAGTAGAAGAAACTTACGAGTCGCCTTTAGATGGGATCGGATACGCCTTTAAAACTTTTAAGGAATTTTCTAAAGATACTGGTGTAAGTGTAGTATATGGTTTTAACGAGAAGTATGAAGGTAAGTATTATAATTCATCAATTTTGATCAAAAGTGATGGGACATATAAAATATATAGAAAGACTCACTTGTTTTTCAGAGAGAAACTGTTTTTTACCCCGGGGGACACGGGTTTTTGGGTGGATAATATTAACGGAATAAATGTTGGAGTTGCCATCTGTTTTGATTGGTACTTTCCGGAATCCTTTAGAACATTGGCTTTATTAGGTGCAGATTTAATTTTGCATCCAGCCAATTTAGTCTTACCATATTGTCAAGAAGCCAATAAAATTAGATCTTTAGAAAACAAGATTTATATTGCCACATCAAATATTTGGGGAACCCAGATCAACGGTGAAATAGAGTATTCTTTCACGGGTAAAAGTCAAGTGACTTCACCTGATGGAGAGGTGCTTTTTAGATTACCAGAGCAAGGTGATTTTATTCAAACAGCAGAAATAGATGAAAGGAAATCTCAAAATAAACGTATTAATGAATACAACGATCTCTTCCAAGATCGAAAACCAAAATATTATTTTCACTCTTAGATTAAGAGTGATATAATTTTTGATTGCGTTTAAATTTAGCTAGCTTATAAGCACTTTATCATAGATATTATATGTATTCTCTTAACTTAATAAATCACTTGAAAAAAACGATTGTTTGAATTATAATAGTACTAGAGTCAAATAACAAATACACATTTAGAAATAAAAAAGTTTTAGTGAGGGGGTATTTTCATGAGTACAAAAGAATATGTTGTAGGTATAGACTTAGGTACCACTTATTCAGCTATCGCTTGGGTAAAACCCGATGGTAACCCTGAAGTAATACCCAATGCGGAAGGTAAAAGGACCACACCTTCTATTGTTTCTTTTACTAAAGATGGTCAGATATTAGTAGGTGAACCAGCTAAAAGGCAAGTTATTTTAAATTCCGATAGAACTGTTCGCTCCATAAAAAGGTACATGGGAAGTGACTACACAGTAAGAATCGATGATAAGGTGTATACACCTCAACAGATTAGTGCGTTCATACTTAAAAAGCTGGTTAAAGATGCAGAAGAATATTTAGGAGGAAAGATCAAAAAGGCCGTTATTACTGTTCCTGCTTATTTCAACGATGCTCAAAGGCAAGCTACCAAAGAAGCAGGGGAAATTGCAGGATTAGAGGTTCTAAGAATAATAAACGAACCAACAGCGGCTTCAATAGCTTTTGGTCTCGATCGATCAAAAGAAGAGAGAAAAATAGTTGTATATGATCTTGGTGGTGGAACATTTGATGTTTCCATTTTAGATATAGGAGAAGATATCATAGAGGTTATCGCTACTTCGGGGAACAATCATCTAGGTGGAGACGATTTTGATCAAAGAATAATCGACTGGTTAGCTGATGAATTTATGAAAGAGTATAAGGTTGATTTAAGAAAAGATAAGCAAGCACTTCAAAGATTGAAAGAAGCAGCTGAATCTGCTAAGATAGAATTATCAAGTAAATTGGAAACGGATATAAATTTACCTTTCATTACGGTTGTGGATGGTCAACCTGTTCACTTAGAAAAGAAACTAACACGAACTAAATTAGAAGAACTCATTGGAGACTTAATAGAATCAACAAGAGTGCCCATTGAGAACGCAATGCGGGATGCTAAACTTTCCCCACAAGACATAAGCGACGTTTTACTTGTAGGTGGTTCAACGAGGATACCAGCAGTTCAAAAATTGGTTAAAGATTATTTTGGAAAAGATCCTTCTAAGAATGTTAACCCAGACGAAGCAGTAGCAGTTGGAGCAAGTGTTCAAGCTTCTATAATGGTAGGAGAAACAGAAAGAGATTTAGTTTTAGTAGATGTTACTCCTTTATCCTTAGGTGTTGAAGTTAAAGGAGGTTTAATGGAAGTTATTATACCAAGAAACAACAAAATCCCTGTGAAAAAATCTAAAGTTTTTACGACCTCTGTTGATGGACAAACGGAAGTTGAAGTAAGAGTTTACCAGGGAGAAAGACCTTTGGCACGAGATAATTTTTTCTTAGGGAGTTTTACATTAACAGGTATTCCCCCTGCACCAAGAGGAGTTCCTCAAATAGAAGTTACTTTTGACATTGATTCTAATGGAATAGTAAGTGTATCCGCAAAGGATCTAGGAACTCAAAGGCAGCAATCTATGGTTGTAACTGGAAGACACAAGCTCGACAAAGACCAAATAGATAGGATGATGAAAGAAGCAAGAGAGTATGAGGAACAAGACAAAAAGGTAAAAGAAAAGGTTGAGTTGAGAAACCAAGCAGATGATTTAATCTATCAAACAGAAAAATTATTACGTGAAAATGGAGATAAAATACCCGATAATTTAAAAATCAACATTGAAGAAAAAACAAAAGAATTAAAGCAAGCTTTAGAGGAAGATAACGTCGGTAAAATTAAGATAGTTAAAGACGAATTACAACAAGAGATTATGAAGGTAGGTCAATATATTTATCAAAATCAAAACCCAGGAGCAACTGCAGGAGCAACAACTCCAGTAGACGATCCAGAAAATTAAAAATTCAGGAGGCTTTTAAGCCTCCTGAATTTTTTTGAACTTACCTTTGGATAACCCCACATCTATTAGTCGTATAAAGTAAAGTCCTATTCATCCACATTTTGTATATAAGCTTAACTGTGGTATAATGTATTTTGGAGGTGGATACAAAATGCAAAAGACTTTTAATTTCGATTCATTCAACTTATCATTGAAAGAACTGGACTCAAAGGAAGATCTATTAGATGACGATTTTGAGTTCACCAAATTAGAAATAGCAGAGTTCTTAAAAGAGAATTTGGGAAGGTATGGTGATCCTCTAGAAGATATTATTAATTCCATCGATTACGCCTTTTCTAAAGATAAAGGAAAAGGTGGGTTTGTTTTGGTACTCTATAATGCCGAGCGCATCACGGGTTCTGTTGTTGTTAACGACACGGGTATGGAAGGATATATCCCTGAGCATGTCCTTGTCTACATAGCTGTTGATAAAGATTGTAGAGGTAAGGGGATTGGTAGTAACCTTTTAAAAGAAACAATTAGTCGATGTAACGGGGATATATCTTTGCATGTGGAGTACGATAACCCGGCAAGAAAATTGTACGAAAAGCTTGGTTTCAAATCAAAATATGCAGAGATGAGATATAAGTCATAATCTCCAGTACCAAACAAAAAAAGGCAACCAAAACGGCTGCCTTTTCAATATATGTAACATGCTACTAAAAAAATATTATGGTGGGCAGGGGCAGAATCGAACTGCCGACACACGGATTTTCAGTCCGTTGCTCTACCGACTGAGCTACCTGCCCATCCATAAACATGGTGGGCGCTGCAGGATTTGAACCTGCGACCTTCTGCTTGTAAGGCAGACGCTCTCCCGCTGAGCTAAACACCCTTCTTAATATGATGGCGCCCCCAACCAGATTCGAACTGGTGCCTTTGGCGTGAAAGGCCAATGTCCTGGGCCGCTAGACGATGGGGGCATTATCTCAAACCTGAAATATATTATCATAAAAATTATGAGATGTCAAGGTTTTTTTTGTTTTTTGATAATTTTTTTGCTATGTCAGTTATGTCTCCTGCACCAACAAAGAGTAATACAGCATTTTTTTCTTGTAAAAGATCTGATATGATTTCGTCTTCCGAATTATAATATTTGGAAAAAGTAGCTTGTGAATTAAGAGCTTCTACAACCTTTTTTTCATCTACACCATTTATGGGTTCTTCAAAGGCCGAATAAATTCTGTAAACTAATACCTCATCCGAATATTTTAGGACATCAATAAAGTCGTTTATGTGGAAGTAAAGGCGGGTGTACCTGTGCGGTTGAAATATGGTTATTATTTTTCTTTTTGGGAAATACTCTTTTGTTGCTTTTATAGTTTCTAAGATTTCGTCAGGTGTATGGGCATAATCGTCTATTATTGATAGATTATCTTTATCGTAAAGTATATTGAATCTTCGTCCAACCGAATTATATCTATGAAAGGTTTCTTTTATTGTGCTAAACTCAATCCCTAATTCTAAAGAAAGTGCGGTTGAAGCCAGTGCATCATAAGCGTAGTGTAATCCTGGAAGATTTAAAGTGATATCTCCGATGTATGTGTTTTTGTGATAGATCTCAAACACTTGATATCCGTTATATTGATGTCTGTTTTTTATAATATAATCAGCCTTTTCAGATTGCCCAAAGTATAATACGTTCTTTTCGTTCAAATGCCATTTGTTGAGATGAACGTCATCTCCATTTAATATAACCAGCTCTTTCGTGTTTTTTGCAAATTTATATAAAGAACTTTCCAACTTTTCAAATTCGTTGTTGTAGTGCTCAAGATGATCTGGTCTCAAATTATTTATGATAGAAAAATTAGTTTCTGTTTTTTCGATAAAACCATCACTTTCGTCGACTTCTGCTATTACTATTCCATTTCCAAATCTAAAGTTGCCATCTTCTAGTGAATCATGTATTCCACCTAAAAAAACTGTCGGATCTTTACCAGCGTTTTTGAATATTTGAGAGACCATAGCGGTAGTGGTGGTTTTTCCATCTGTTCCTGTTATACCTATTGAGGTATGCTCTTGTAATATTGAATTCAGTAGTTGCATTCTACTAATAATAGCTATCTTTCTATTTTTTGCTTCTATCAGCTCTGGATTGGTATCTTTTATTGCGGTTGTTTTTATTAAAAAATCGATATCAGGAAGATTTGAGTCCTGATTTAATTTAACTTTTATTCCTTTTTTTATTAAGTATTCCACTCTTTCGTTCATTTCGTTGTTTGATCCAAGCACACTCGTTATACCATGTTTATAAGCAAGGTACAAGGCTAAGGAACTCATGCCTATTCCACCAATTCCTGAAAAGTAGTACTTCATAGATACCTCCTTACGAAAATACAAAGATTTCAGATCTCTGCACATTATAAAATCTCATCGATATTATTAATTATATTTTCTGTTGCTTTATTTATCTTAGGTGTGTATATAAATTCTGTATTTTTTGGTTGAATATGATTTAAAAAGTTGATAAATTCATCAGTTTCCACTTTTTCTTCATCGATAACAGCAATTTTTCCCTCCTTCTTAAGAGAAAGAGCATTTTTTAATTGATGATTTTCTGCTGAACCTTTCCATGGGATCAAGATACCAGAAAGATCATAAAACTGAATTTCGGCGAGTGTTGTTGCTCCAGCCCTTGATACTACCCCATCTGATACAGCCATCAATTCATATAAATTTTCTATATATTCAAAAGTAAAAACGTTGGGAAATTGTTTGAACTTTTCTTGATTTTTCGTTATATGTATGTAATTGTTAATTTTTTCTTTTTCGTATACTTTGTACATTAATTCATCTATTTCGTTTGAACCCAGGCTTCCGCCAAAGACTAATATACATCTTTTGTTTAGATCCTTTATCCCAAAATTACGTAAGTAAGTTCTGGGGATTTCTTTTTCAGGCGTTCTTACAGGATTGCCTGTAAAAATAAATTTATCATTCAATTTGGTTTCTTCGTAACTTACAAAAACCTTTTTTGCCCATCTAGATAGTACTTTATTGGATATTCCAAGTGTTGAATTTTGTTCATGTAGATAAAATGGAATATTTTGTTTTTTTAAAGCTAAACCGACGGGAACAGTTACGTATCCACCAGTGAGAAATCCAAAAACAGGTTTGAATTCTTTTATTATTTTTTCAACTTTACGCGTATCACTTAAAACTTCAAAGGCTCTGTTTATATTTTTAACGTTGTATAATGGCCTTTCTAGACCTTTGGTATTTAGAGAAATTAACTTTGCTTTTGGAAAGTCGGTAGGCAACTTTTTTTCTTCAATTCTTCCTTTTGTAGTAAAATATATTACCTCTAACTTATTATAATATTTATTTAAATATTTTAAAACAGAGAGAGCAGGGTAGTAATGCCCTCCTGTACCACCACCGGAAAAAACAACTTTTAACTCTTTATTATTCTTCATCTGAACTTGCCAACTCCGAATTATGATATATCAATCCTAGTCCCCACCCTATAGATGTTAATGTAACTATCATAGAAGAATTTCCATAACTTACCATTGGAAGCGTTACCCCTGTAACTGGCATCCATGGTACTCCCAATCCGACCAAGGTGTTTATGACAACTTGAATGAAGATCCAAGAAGCTGTAGCTCCACAGAATATAAAAGTACCGTGATCTTTAGTAAGATAAGCTAAATACACAAGCTCATGAGACAGAAAAAAGAAAAGAGTTAGAACCATTACTATCCCTAATTTTCCCCATTCTTCTCCTATAACGGATATGATAAAATCACTGTAAGATTCAGGTACATAGTATTTAAATTCACCGGCAAAAGGTCCTGTACCAATCAACCCACCATTTGTAATGGCATCTCTCGAACGTTGACTCTGAAAATCGTCGGAACTTGTCAATCTTGAAATTTGATAGGTCTGGAGAAAATTATCCTTAAAGATAAAAAGAACAGAGATGATAATCAAGGTAAAAATAAAGAAGAACAACATAACCTTTTTATCTCTTATTCCTAAAAAAATCGTTATTAAGGTTAACATTGTAATTATAAGGGAAGAGCTGAGATCTGGTTCCAAAAAGATTAAGAATATGCTAAATCCACATACTAAAATGGGGAAAATTACATTTATTAGTAGATTCTTTTTATTTTGTATTTGGGTGTAATAAAAAGCTAAGAAAGCAGGAATAATGAGTTTTGCAAGCTCTGATGGTTGAAATTGGAAAGGACCAATATTCAGCCACCTTTTCACACCTGCGATAGGTTGAGTGAATAAAACTATAATTAAAATGAGATTTAAAAATACAAAAAGAGCTATCATGATATGCTTGTTTTTTGTAAAAGTATCACTGAACATAAAAGCAATTACGGCACCTAAAAAGCCGAGAATTAAGGCGATTATATATGTTTGAAATTTTTGATCGGGGTTTATCTCTTTGATGTCACTGATTGCAAAGAGAGAACTGTAGATGAATAGAACACCTACGAATAGAGTGATACCTAATATTATTAAGTAAAAGATGAAATTGTGTTTTATCACCAAACGTTGGGGGAGCACCCCCAAACCCCCCTTTCAAATTCTAATTTCGAGATTTTGTCTTTCACATGCTTTCAGGAGCATTTACACCCAAAATAGACAAACCTCTTGCTATGACTATTTTTGTTGCGTGACAAAGATTTAACCTACCTTGAATAAGCTCATAATTTTCTGCATTGAGAACAGATAAGTTATTGTAAAAATGATGGAATCTTGATGCTACTCTTTCCAAATATTGGGTGAGTAAGTTAGGTTTGTTTTGAATTACAGCTTTGGTTAATACATTTGTAAATAAGGATAACTCTCTCATCAATAATTTTTCTTCGTCTTCTTTTAGATTTTCTAAACCTAAAAATAATTCGTAATTTATCCCTCTTTTTTGAGCTTCTTTAAATATGCTGCATATTCTTGCATGAGCATATTGAACGTAGTAAACGGGATTTTCATTGGATTTTTTTATAGCCAGATCGATATCAAAGTTCAATGTTGTATCAGGATCAACCATAGCAAAGAAGTACCTAACAGCATCTTTTCCAACATTTTGTATAAGATCGTCAAGAGTGAAGAATTCCCCACTTCTTGTTGACATCTTTATAATTTCTTCGCCTTTTTTTACATTTACAAATTGGTGCAAAATTATTTTTAAAAAATTTTCTGGTAATCCTAAAGCTTTTGCTGAAGCCATCATTCTAGGTATGTGACCATGATGGTCAGAACCCATTATATCAATCACAGTGTCGAAACCCCTTAGGTACTTGTAATAATGGTAAGCAATGTCATCACAAAAGTATGTTGGCATCGAATCTTTAGATCTTATCAATACCTTGTCGTTTTCATCTATCAAATCAGATACTTTAAACCATAACGCATCATCTTTTTCATACACGTAGCCTTTAGATTTTAAATCGTTCAAGGTTTTTTCTACCATTTTATTTTTAAATAATAATTGTTCACTGAAGATTACATCGAAGTTTACGTTTATTTTTTCAAGCGTTTCCAACATGTTTTTTAGCATATCTTCAAGAACTTCTTTTCTGAATATATCCTCGGTTTCTTCATCCCATTTGTCTTTAAACTTTTCTCCATATTTGTTCAATACTTTTTTTGCAGTATCTACTAGATACTCTCCTCTGTAACCATCTTCGGGTATTTCATATTTTGAACCAAGAATTTCGTTGTATCTTACCCATAGGGAGTAGGAGAGAAGTTTTATTTGTCTACCTGCATCGTTTAGATACATCTCTCTTTGAACTACGTATCCAGCTTGTTCATAGATATTTGCCAAAACATCTCCCATAACAGCTTGTCGACCGTGAGCAACAGTGATGGGACCGGTGGGATTAATGCTTGCAAATTCAAACTGTATATTCGCACCTTTCCCTATGTCAAATTTCCCGTAGGTTTTTGGATTGCTCAAAATTTTAGAACATATCCTTTGATATATTTGGGGAGAAACAAAAAAATTTAAAAAACCATTTGCATTATCAACTTTTTCGAAAAAAGAAGATTTAACTAGTTCTTCTTTTAAAATTTGAGCAATTTCTTGAGGTGATTTTCTTAACCTTTTTGTTAATAAGAATGCTACGTTGGAAGAAAAATCTCCCATATCGTCTTTAGGAGGTGTTTCGATGGTAAAATTGAGTTCCATCTCAGAAACACCTATATCTGACAAGGCTATATTGATCTGGTTTTTTATAAGATCTATTATTTCCATTTATTTGTTTCCTCCTGTCTTTTCGTTTATTACCGGCTTTAATAACTCTAAAAAGGCTTTAACGGCCATTCACTTTACAATCACTCAGCTTTTATTACATTTCTAAATTCGATTCCTAGCATAAGTGAGGGTTCCAGGAATCTTGATTTTCTTTTCAATAAATCTGAATATTTCTCCAAAAATTGTGACCAACACAAAATATATGATAGCAGCAAATAGGTAAACTTGAAAGAATTCAAAGTTACGACTCGCTACAAACTTAGCTTGAGCCATTATTTCTGGCGCTCCAACGATATAAGAGAGAGAGGAATACTTCAATAGGTATATAAATTCATTTGTCCAAGAAGGGATAAACCTTCTTAACGCTTGGGGTAATATGATCAATCTGATAGCTTGCCATTTTTTCATTCCTATTGATAAAGCCGCTTGCATTTGACCCGAACTTATCGATTGAATGGCACCTCTTAGATATTCGGCCTGATAAGCGGCAGAATTTAAAGAAAAAGCCATTATTGAGGCTAATATTGGAGAAAGCCTAATTCCAATAACAGGTAAACTATAATATAGAATGAAAAGTTGAACAAGTAATGGTGTCCCCCTTATTATCTCGATAAAAACATAGCTTATATAATAGAATAATTTATTTCCATACGTTTTAGAAACTGCAAGTAAAACGCCCAAAAAGAATCCTATGACTATAGAAATTAAAGTTAAAAAAAGTGTAACCCATATGCCTTCCACCATATAAACCCAGGAACTTCCAACGATTTCAAAAAAGCTCATGTGTTTTCATCCTTTCCGTACAACTGCGATAATTTATTCAAAAACTCCTTAGTTCTATCTTTTTGAGGATTTTTGAACATCAATTCTGGGGGACCTTTTTCAACAATCACGCCTTTTTCCATAAATATGATCTCATCTGCAACAGCCCTTGCAAATCCCATTTCATGTGTAACACACACCATAGTCATGCCACTTTTTGCAAGATCAATCATGACGTTCAGAACCTCTCCTATTAGCTCTGGATCCAAAGCAGAAGTTGGCTCATCAAACAGAATTAATTTGGGATTCATAGCCAGAGATCTAGCGATAGCGACTCTTTGCTTTTGCCCACCGGAAAGCTGAGCAGGATAAAGGTCTGATTTATCCTTCAATCCAACTCGTTCTAATTCTTTAAATGCAATTTCCGTTGCTTGAGATTTTTCAATCTTTTTCACTTTAGTCAAACCAATTCTAACGTTTTCAAGCACAGTTAAGTGATCAAATAAGTTAAAGTGCTGAAATACAAAACCTATTTCCTGCCTAATTTTGTGAATATTCTTTGAAGATAATACTTCATCTCCTTCGAGATATATTCTTCCAGAATCAGGTTCTACCAGTCTATTTATACACATTAAAAGGGTACTCTTTCCTGTTCCACTCGGACCTATTATTACCTTTGTTTCTCCTCTTTTAACTTCAAATGTTATTCCTTTGAGTATTTCTGCTCCATTATAACTCTTATGAAGATCTTCCACTTTTAATATTATATCTTTCTCTTCTTTCATTTATTAAACGCTCCTTGTTTCGTATCCTGGGATAGTAAGCTTTTTTTCGATCATGCCAAATCCCCTACTTAAACTAAAAGTTAGGACAAAGTAGATAGCTCCACAAATTAGATAAACTATCAAAGGTCTATTAGTTACAGATATAATATAAGTGCCTTGCCTAAGTAATTCAACCACACCTAAGGCATAAGCAACTGATGTATCTTTTAGGACTACTGATGCCTCATTGATCCAACCTGATAAGGCGATTCTTATTGCCTGGGGGAAGATAATGTAGATGAAAGTCTGGATTTTGTTCATTCCAATTGAATAAGCAGCATCTAGTTGCCCCTTTGATATGGATGAAATTGCACCTCTAAAAATTTGTGATTGATAAGCTGAGCTTATCAAACCTAATCCAATTATTGATGCAATCAAGGGATCTAATCTTATTCCGATGGCTGGTAAACCGTAAAAAATTAAAAAAAGAACAACTATCAAAGGGATACTTCTAAAAACTCGTTCGTAGATTAAAAAAATTAACTGTAAGAATTTGTTACCATACAATTGACCAAAAGAAATTATAACTCCAACAACAAATCCTAAGATCAAACTAAAAAAGGTTAATTCAAGTGTCACAAGTGTTCCTTTTAATAAATAGGGTAATGAATTTATAATCACTTGAATGTCTTCCAAGTATCATCCTTCCTTTTTAATTTAAATATAAAAGGGGGTGAAGCCCCCTTATGTTTTTCTTTTAGAAAATTAGAACATCACTTAAAATACTTTTCTATTAGATCATCCATTTTTCCAGACTCTTGTAACTTCATTATGCCTTCGTTCAAGATATTTAATAAATCCTCATTACCTGGTGCAACGGCCATACCATAATTTTCGTTAGTTTTAATGATTCCTACAATTTCCACCGAATCTGTCTTGGTGAATCTTTCAGCCACAGGGTTATCTAACACTATCACATCAATATTTTTGTTAACTAAGTCGCGAACAGCGAAGTTAAATGTATCGTATCTTATTACATTGGCTTTCGGCAAGTAACCAGCGTCAACAAGATTTTCAGTCACCCAAATATCCCCTGTAGTACCTGTTTGAACTCCGATTTTTGGATTCCTAAAAAGAATGGTTAGATTGGTACCTTCTCCTTTTCTTACCATAATACTTTGATCAGCACTATAATATGGGATTGTAAAATCGACTACTTTCTCTCTTTCTTCAGTTATAGTCATTCCAGCGACAATAATATCTATATTTCCGGTCATTAAAGAAGGTATGAGAGAGTCAAAGCTAATATCTCTTATTTCAACTTCAAATCCATACATTTTTCCGATTTCCCTTATTAAATCCATATCAAATCCGACAAACTCTCCACCTTCAACGTACTCAAAAGGTGGGAAAGATGCTTCTGTACCGACAACATAAGTAACTGAGAAAGCTGAAAACACAAAAGAAATCAAGATCGCAGAAACTAAAAAGGCTTTTTTCAACATGTTCATACACCTCCTATCGGATTATCTACTTTTTTACTTACTCACAAAACATTAAAACCTTTGATTCCACGTTTTAACTGTTAAACAGATTTTCTCAATATCAATCTATTTAAAGAATGATTGTTTGAACATATTATAACATAATATATGTTTGAATGAAAGAGGTCATTTTTAATTTGACAAATATTTTTTTTTATAGTATAATTAACTAAATTTGAAAATCTATTAAGATATTAATTAAATTTGTTTAGGAGAAAATGGCTATGAAAATATTAAAATTATTATCAAGTTCTAATAAAGTAAATAATAATAATAACAATATACAGCGTCGGTGATTACGCTGGACATTGTTATTTTGAAAATTACCGACGCAGAAAAAATAGCGTCGGTTTTTTTATTTGTATTTTAAAAGACGATATACCGTCTTTAAAAAACACTACAGGAGGGAAAATTATGGCAGAAGTAGAGAAGCAGGATAGAAGAGTGGATTCTGTGGAGCTAGTAAAAACTTATTTGGAGGACGAGACTTACAGTGACGCGCTTTTAGTTCAATCAGAGATACTGAGATTATCGAGGGAATTTCTTGCAGAGAAGGGTTTTGTTGAAATTCTACCAGTGATTGTCTCTACGATCACCGATCCTTTAAATCACGACGTTTTTGAAGCACAAATTGATTATTACGGTAACAAATATTACGTTACTAAATCTATGATTCTGCAAAAACAAGTTAGTGTTTTGATTCATGATAAGATATTTTCATTTTCTCCAAATTTAAGGTTGGAAACAGCAGAAAAATATTCCTCTGGTAGACACTTGATTGATTTTGTTCAACTAGATATAGAAGCTAAAGAAACTAAAAGAGAAGAGATTATGGATTTGATGGAAGATTTAATAATTTATGTACTAAAAGGTATCTTGACGAAATATTCTGGTATAATAGAAAAGTATCACCCAAATTTGACTGTTCCTAAAAAGCCTTTTGAAAAAATAAGCGTAAAAAAGGCAAAAGAGCTTTACGGTGATGATTATGAAAAGATTTTATCTGAACGAGCTGAAGGACCTGTGTGGTTAATTGATATTCCGCTTTTGAACAGGGAGTTTTATGATAAACAAGATATGGATAATCCTGATGTATTGTTGGATTTTGACCTGATATATCCTGAGGGTCATGGGGAAGGCATATCTGGTGGCGAAAGAGAACACGAGTATGAGCAAATAGTGAAAAGAATCAAATTGAAAGGTAACGGGCTGGAAAGCTATGAAGATTATTTAAAATTGGCAAAAGAAGGGTTATTAAAACACTCAGCAGGCTGTGGTATAGGTATAGAAAGATTCACTAAATACATATTAGATTTGGATCATGTTGAAAAAAGTAGATTGTTTGCTAAAGCACCTGGAAAGTATACCATTTAGTTGTGTTGATTAAAAAACCTAGAAAATGTAACTCAAAGCAAGAGACGTAAATGTTGAACGTCTCTGCTTTTCCTTTCATAAAAATTAACTTATTTTTCACTGGAGGTATCTCATGAATATTAAAAGGGCAATTATTTCAGTTTATGACAAAACTAATTTAGAGGATTTAGCTAGTTTCTTATATCGCAATGGTGTCGAAATTATATGTACAGAAGGAACAAATAAATATTTACAAGAAAAGGGAATCCCTACTGTAAAAATGGCTGATTATATTGGATTTCCTGAAATTTTAGGAGGTCGTGTTAAAAGCATAGATCCAAAATTAGCCGGTGGCATTTTAGCCAAGTCTAACGATAAAAAGCATGAAGAAGATATGATTAATTACAATATAAAAAGGATAGATATGGTTGTGGGTAATTTTCCTACTTTTGAGGAAATTGCCAAAAAAACAAAGAATGAGGAAACACTTTTAGAAAATATCGATATTGGAGGCTATTCTCTTCTTAGAGCCGCAGCAAAAAACTATAAGGATGTTGTAGCATTGGCAGATCCAAAAGATTATCAAACAGTTATTGATAATTTAGAGGATTGTGGCGATGTCCCCTTACAGTTAAGAAGAAAGTTGGCATTGAAAGTTTTCTTTTCTACTTCTAAGTACGATGCAAGTATTCATAAAATTTTTTCAGAACTATTTGCAGCTGAAAAGTTTGACCATGAATTTTTTGAAATATTGGGGAACTTAAGATATGGTTCTAATCCAATGCAAGAAGCGATTCTAATGAAATTTTTAGAAAAAGATACTTTTATCAACTATTTAGAAAATTTGACCTTTCACAAAAAACCTACTTTAAGGATGTTAAAAGACATAAAATTACTTTTTCATTTGGCGAGTTTGACAAACAATGAATTTTTGGGTTTTGCGAAGAAAGGAATTTTCGTATTTGGTTATTGTGCTCCTACTCAAGAAGAGAAAAAACAATTCATTAGAATTATTAAAGAACTTAAAGGTGGGATAGTTTATAGTGACGATCCAAATATAATTTTTGAACTGAAAGATTCAAAACATGACGGAATGATGACTTCTTATAATCTTGAACAAAAAGAAGAGATAATTTCTTTTAAACCCATGGTTTTTAAGGTTAATAAGAAAGTTCTGAAACAAGAAGAAGAATATATTGTGGATAGTGATCTGGTCGTAAAGCAAAATTTCCAAGAGATTTCCTTGGATTTGTCTCCTTCAGAACAATTAGGATTTGAGGTCGCTAAAATTCATAAATCTGATACCGCTGTGTATGTTAAAAATAATCTCATTTGTTCTGGTAATCAATCTTGTTTGAACAGAGAAATCGCACTAAATGCACTCGAAAACACTTTGGAAAAGTTTGAAGTTCTTCCGAAGGAAGGGACAATTATATTTGATTCTCCTATAAATTCAGAGAAGATAACCGATATAATATTAAATTGGCAGGTTGAAAAGGTAATTGTTCCTCCAACCTTACCGGGATACGAAAAATATTTAAACGATTTAGAAGAAAAAGGAGTTACTTTGTTGGTAACACAGGGAAGGTATCATAGATATTAATATAAATTCGTTAAGGGGTAACCCCCTTAAAAACCCCAAAATCAAGTTCAAAGTCAAAATCATTTAAAAACATAGTTTGCATAGTGCAGCAAACAAGGGGCAAGCCCCTTAAGAACCCCAAAATCAAAATTTATTTTAAAAATACTATTTTGCACAGTTCAGCAAAAGGGGAGTGATAATAAATTTCTTTACCTTTAGTCTCGGTAATATTAGTTTGCAGAAATGAAGAAAAAACGATCAAAAAAGTGTTAAATTCTTTAAGCAATCAGACAAGAAAGCCGGATGAAATAATTGTCGTTGATGGTCAGTCGACAGATAACACCGTTAGTATAATAGAGAAACTCGCTGAAAAAAGTAATAATATAAAAATCATTACGAATGAAAAAAAATTTACCCCCCACGGTTTAAATTTAGGGATCAAAAATAGTAAGGGGGATTTTGTTTTTATAGCTGGTTCTCATACAGAATTTGATGAAAAATATGTGGAATATAGTGTTGAATTTTTGATGAAACACCCAGAAGCGAGTGCTGTAGGAGGAGTGTCTTTGGCCACCCCTGCTAACGATAAAAGTTGTTTACAAAAATCGATGGCTTTTTCGTATTCTTCCCCCTTCGGTACTGCATCCCGCCATAGACATCAAGTGAAAGAACCACAAGAAGTTGATACCGTAGCATATGCATGTTATAGAAGAGAAGTTTTTGATAAAGTAGGGTATTTTAATGAAAAACTTTTAAGGAATCAAGATATCGAGTTTAATTATAGGATGAGAAAAAAGGGTTTAAAAATTTTTTTATTACCAATTACAAATAATTATTATGTTCCAAATGGGTTGTGGGATTTTATGAAAAAGAATTTTTCAAATGGTTTTTGGAATTATATAACTCTAAAAATATCTCCTTATGGTATTTCCCTTAGACATTTCATTCCTTTTATTTTTATAATGTATCTTCTTCTCTTATTCATATTTTTAGTCCTCTCAAAAAATGCCGTTTTTAATATTATTTTAGCTATTCCGTTTTTCATATATTTGTTTATAGACACATTATTTTCATTAAAGTATGCTATAAAAGAGAAAAATATTTTATTGTTTTTTTGTAGTTTTTTTGTGTTTTTACTTTTGCATATTTCATATGGTTCAGGAACATTTTGGAGTATACTTAAATCAATCCTTTTTACTAGGAGAAAGAAATCCTAAATTTTTTAAAAATGCGGGTGAATATAATTTGTTAGCTATAAAATTAATAAGTTCTTTTGTTTTATCTGTTATTCTAGTTCCCATTATGATAAGAATCGCAAACAAATATAATATCGTTGATAAACCCGACAATAAGTTGAAAGTTCATAAGTCTCCCATTCCTTATTTGGGTGGTGTAGCTGTTTTTCTTTCAATATTACCTTTTTATTACAATGACATAGGTTTTATAATTCCTGCTAGTATATTGACTTTTATTGGTCTTTACGATGATATTAAGAGTGTTTCTCCTTATATTAGATTATTTGCAGAGTTTATTGTCGTCTCAATGGCAATATATTTTGTAGGAGGAATTATTGAACCTTTTCAGTTTTTTATTTTGGTATTAACCGGTATAGCTTTAGTTAACGGAGTAAATATGGTTGATGGGATGGATGGAGTCTGCGCTGGAACGGCAATAGTGAGTTTGTTATTTTTTTCCTTGATATCCAAAAATTATGAACTTTTGATCTTTGCCTTCGCAATTTTGGGGTTTCTATTATACAATTTGCCACCAGCGAAAATATTTCTTGGTGATGCGGGTTCTTATCTTTTAGGTTTTACTTTATTTTATTCCTTTTCTTTCCTATCTGGAAGATCTGGTAGAGGAGGTTATTTCATCTCACTAATTATCACAGGGTTTTATTTTACTGATCTAGTTTATGCTGTGATAAGACGTTTACTCAGCAAAAGATCTCCTTTTTTAGGGGATAAAGAGCATATATATGATAAAATTAGAAAAAAATATAAAATAAAACCATTGTTTGTTGCATTAGTTACATATAGTATTTCTGTTTTTTTTGGGTTGATAGGATTAATTACTTGGGATTTTCAAATAATTGGTGTTATAATTGTATTGATATTATTTATTTTTCTAGGTTATCATTTTAAATTGTACAAATATGAGTAATTGAAGGATTAATTTTATTAAAAAATTTTTAAAGTTTTATGTAAAAGAGGTGTTGTGATGATAATTTTAAAAGGTAATTATGGTGATTATATGAAACTTCGGCCTGTATCAGTTAAAAAAATTTTCTTAGACGAGTCAATGTTGAAAAACAACAAAGATCCTGATATTTACGAGAAGTATATCTATGAAGTAGAAGGAAGGTTTGGAAATTACAAATGGTTTAATAACGAATTTAATTTGGATGAAAAAGGGAATGGTAAATTGGAAAAACTTACCTTTGATATAGAATATATCCCTTTGATATTGACGATCTTAAGAATTAATGCTTTTTTTAAGTCAAAAAAGAAAAATATGATCTCTGTGCTTGCTTCTGATCATGAAAACCAAACTTCAGAGATAATTGCAGAAGAATCATTTATTTATTCTTTGAATGAAAGTAGTAGTTTGTATTTTTTGTTTTTAAGAAAAATAGGTAAAGGTTTAGTCGAGCATCACTTAATTTTTACTAACAACTATGGAGATCATTACGATATGTATATTGAAAGTGATCGCAAGAGCATAGAAAGTTTTTATAGAAATCTGCTGAACGAAACAAATAATTTTCGAGTGGCGATACTTCCAAATATTGCTCAGAAAATCTCTCCATTTTACGAAAAAATAATCGAGAAAATATCGATTGTTAATTACGAAAATATTTACAATACCACCGATGACTTTTTTACAATGTATAATCTAAATCCAAAAGAATTTCTGAAAAATTCTGAACCACGCCTTGAATTAGAGAGGTATACCAATTATTTGTTTAATACGAAAAATGGGGAAGAAGAGGATTATTCTTTCGATGACGATATAGACGACGTCGATATTGATTTTACCATAAAGAATATGGAAGATATAGAAGACGAGCTAAAAGATATGGCAGATTTGCATCACAATGATCAATTTTTAGGAAACTCTTATTACTATAATGAATCGTATGATTTGTTCATTGAAATGGAAGAAGAGTTTATGGATTTTATGGATCATATAATTTTTGATGAAAATTTAAAAAAGCAAGATAAAGAATACTATTTAGAAAAAATAAAAAAAATGATCAACGAAGTTTCCTTAATATTCCAAGATTTAAAAGAAAAGAAAGAGTTTGAAAGAGAGCTTTTATTAGATATGGTAAACGCTTATGGAATTGAAAATATAACCAATAAGAAAGATCTAATTTCAGAAATTTTTGAAGAAATAGATATGACTACCGATCTGAATGAAATATATGAAATCTCAGAAGATAAGATTCTGAACGATTATAAAAATTGGTATAAAGATCTAATATTTAAGAAAGGTAAAAGCATGAAAGAAGTCACTAACTAATATCTAAAGCAAGTATAATTCCCCTTTGGAGAGTCACCAAAGGGGAATTATACTAAAGCTTCGAAATCCCAAAGAAAGTTGAATTATCGATCTCTGGAAAGATAGTTTTAGTATATTTCTCCCTTTCCAAGCTTGTAGTCTACCAATTTCAATTTTCTTATTATGGGTATATCGTAAGGACATCTTTCTTCACATATCCCGCATTCTGTACAATCTTTGAAGGTCTTATTGAGTTTGGAATAAGCCATTTTAGCTTCGTTTTGGTTTCCAAACCAGAATGCCAATCTTTCTCTCAGTGCATAATCTGGAGCCTCGTGGGGTTGATAATCCCTTATTTGTCTATCGTACCATCCCTCGTATTCAAACACTTTCATGATTTCTATATCTTCTGGACAAGGTAAACATTTTCCACATTGTCTACAGACATAATTTCCAAGTTCTGGGGCACGATAATATAAGTTTTCTACAGATTTTTTAGGTAATGGTTTAAAGTTTTCGGCTATCTGAATATCTCTTCTTAGCATGTCTTCGGAGTTCGCTCCTACAACCATTACATCTAAATCTTGAGTCAAAGCATAGTTTAATGCATCGTAAGTAGACCTGTAGAGATAACCATCTGCAAAAGCTTTCATTCCGACAATTCCCATGTTTTTAGACCTTGCAAAAGGAATGACTTCTTGATAAGTGCTCGGGAAATTAAATATATCCAAGTAGTTAAAACCTGTCATCACAACATCCAAGTCTATTGTTTTTATAAGTTTAAGCGCATAGTCCCCCAAACCATGGAAAGATACCCCTAACGCTCTTATAATCCCATCTTTTTTAGCTTGAAATAGATAATCTAAGGCCGACTCTTTTTTCAATAAAGCATCAACATCATCCTGAGTGGTAACATGGTGAAGAAACAAAATATCTAAATAATCTGTATTCAAGTTCTTTAAGGTTCTTTCTACAAAATGTTGAGCAGTTCTCTTATCTCGAGCGTGGCATTTGCTAGCAAGAATTATTTGATCTCTTCTATCTTTCAAAGCGTATGAAATTTTCTTTTCCGATTCACCATCTCCGTATTCGGCAGCGGTCTCAATGTAATTACCACCTGAAATTAGGTAAATATCCATTAGCTTTGAAACATCATCCTTTGAAATTTCTAACATATGAAACCCACCTAATCCTAAAAGTGAAACCTCAAACCCAGTTTTACCAAGGATTTTTTTATCCATAAAGATCACCTCTATAATTTTGGATCATGCTAATTCATTTTTGACTTGTTTTAACAACGATCTTATAGGTAAATGTTGTGGACATTCTGCTTCACAATCCCCGCATTCCTCACAAATAGAGGCATCTATGCCTTGTTTGATCAAAGTTTGATATCTTTCTTTTGCCTCTATTAAGTTATCAAAAATGTAGCCTTCATTATAAATACTAAAAATTGTAGGAATAGGTATACCGTTTTTACAAGGTACACAATAATTACATCCCGTACAATCTATCTTAGATTTACTCTTGTAAATATTTCTGACTTGTTCAATTGCTTTTAATTCTTTTTCACTTAAGGAATTTTGATCTGAGTCATCTGCTGTTTTAATATTTTCTATCACCTGTTCCATTGTGGACATTCCGCTCAGAACGGTAGTTACCTCAGGATGGTTCCATACCCATCTTAACGCCCAATAAGCTGGTGACTTGGTATTATCTAAATTACTAAAGATATCGAGAGCTTCTTTAGGTAATTTGTTAGCCAATTTACCCCCTCTAATTGGCTCCATAATAATCACCGCTAGACCTTTTCTGTTTGCATACTTTAATCCTGCGATTCCTGCTTGAAAATGTGTATCAAGATAATTGTATTGAATTTGACAAAAATCCCAGTTGTAAGAATCAACGATCGTTTTAAAGGTTTTGAAGTCATCGTGAAAAGAAAATCCGGCAAACTTTATCTTGCCTTTACTTTTTGCTTCATCCAGAAAATTCAAAACTTCTAGATTATAAATTTTATTCCATCTTTCTTTATCCAAAGAGTGTAACAGATACATATCTATATATTCTGTATCAAGTTTTTTTAGTTGTTCATCTAAATATTTTTCAAAATCTTGGTATTTATTTGCCAACCAAACAGGATTTTTGGTGGCTAAGTAGACTTTTTCCCTGTAACCATTTTTTAAGGCCCTACCTACAAATAATTCACTATTTCCTTGGTGGTAAGGATACGCTGTATCAACATAATTCACTCCGTTATCAATAGCGTATCTCAGCATATTCGTTGCCTTTTCTTCATCAATTTTAGAAGGATCTTTATTCAAAACAGGCAATCTCATACACCCAAAACCCAAGGCCGAAAGTTCTACATCGTACTTACCAAATTTTCTATATTTCAAAAGAGCACCCCCAGTATATTATTATGATAAGTTGACTTTTAGATTAGTTCGATAAATAAACTTATTCTACTTTTATTATACCAAAAAAATAATAAAAACTCTTTTTATATAAAGTAGAAACAGTAAATTTTTTTATGTTATAATAAAATACTGTAGAAGTGATTGAAAAAAATTTCACACTTATCTCCTAGGAGGTTTTTAAATGCTAGCGGAAGGCATACTCGACTTTTTTTCAAGTACTGGATTTATCAATCTTTCTTGGCCTCAAGTTTTCATGATACTTCTTGGATTGATTATTATCTATTTTGCTATATCAAAACACGCAGAACCGCTTCTTTTAATTCCATTGGGCTTTGGTATGGTTATAGCTAACATTCCCCCAGAATTAACAGGTATTCTCATGCCTCCTCAGAATGGCCAACCAGGCGGATTGTTGTGGTATATAAAATTGGGATTAGATACTGGAATCTATCCACCATTGATTTTTTTGGGTATTGGAGCATTAACTGATTTTTCTTACTTGATTGCTAATCCAAAATTGATACTCCTGGGGGGAGCTGCTCAGGTAGGCATTTTTATTAGTTTTATATTGGCGAGTTTTTTAGGGTTTGACCTTCATCCTGCAGCCGCGATAGGTCTTATTGGAGGTGCTGATGGTCCAACTTCTATCTACATAGCTTCTAAATTTTCTCCGGATTTATTACCTGTTATAGCAGTTGCAGCCTATTCTTATATTTCACTTATTCCTGTGCTTCAACCTTTTGTTTCAAAGTTACTTACCTCCAAAAGAGAAAGAAAAATACGTATGAGAAGGTTAAGGGAAGTTTCTAAAAAAGAAAGAATTATTTTTCCTATAATAACAACTGTTGTAGTTTCTTTAATGGTTCCCCAGGCTCTACCTTTAGTAGGAATGCTTATGTTGGGAAACTTGTTAAAAGAATCTGGAGTAACTGGTAGATTAGCTGAAGCGGCCTCACGTTATGTTTTGGATACAGTGACAATACTTTTAATGCTATCGGTAGGAGTTTCTGCCACGGCTGATATATTTTTATCTTGGATAGCCTTAAAAATTATATTGTTAGGGGCAGTTGCATTTATAATTGCATTGGCAAGTGGAATAGGATTTGCAAAATTGATGAATTTGTTTGCAAAAGAAAAAATTAATCCATTGATTGGTGCAGCAGGTGTTTCGGCGGTACCTGATTCAGCTCGTGTAGCCCAACATATTGCTCAAGAGACTGATCCAGGTAATTTTATTTTAATGCATGCAATGGGGCCAAATGTTGCCGGAGTAATAGGTTCGGCAATAGCTGCTGGTCTATTTTTAAGTATACTATAATATAGACATTTTGATAAAAAAAGGGTTATCAAACAAATGGGAGGAATAATCAAATGCAAACTACTAAAAAACATTTTAAAGTGATAATTAATTACAATTATTGTAAAAAATGTGGTATCTGTTCTTGGATTTGTCCCGTAAATGCTATAATAGAAGAAGAATTTGGTAAACCTGTTGTTCCAGATCCAGAAAAATGTACTGGATGTTTGCAATGTGAACGAATGTGTCCAGATTTTGCGATAAGTATAAAACAAATAGAGCAATAAAATAAAAAGGACGCGCTTCTTAAAAGAGGTGAACTTGATGGGGAAAATGCTTTTTTTACAAGGTAACGAAGCTGTTGGAATGGCTGCTATAAAGGCTGGATGTCGGTTTTTTGCGGGTTATCCGATTACACCATCAACTGAAATCGCCGAATATCTGTCTAGAGAATTGCCAAAGGTTGGAGGTACTTTTATACAGATGGAGGACGAGCTTGGAAGTGCGGCTGCCATAATAGGCGCCTCTCTTGCAGGTGTAAAATCAATGACGGCAACTAGTGGTCCCGGTTTTTCCCTTATGCAAGAGGCTTTAGGATACGCCATTATGACAGAGGTACCTTGTGTGTTTGTTGATGTTATGAGAGGTGGTCCAAGCACAGGACTTCCTACCAAACCTTCACAGGGAGATATAATGCAGATAAGGTGGGGAACTCATGGAGATCACCAAATTATTGCAATATATCCTTCTACAGTGGAAGAAGTTTACACATATACTGTCACAGCTTTCAATTATGCAGAAAAATATAGAACACCGGTTATTTTGGTCTTGGATGAGACTTTGGCTCACATGAGAGAAAACGTGTATTTTGATTACGAGAAAGAGAATCCTCAAATTGTTGAAAGATTAAAGGAAGTAGATTTAGGTGAGGAAGAATTGTTTTTACCTTTTGATATAGATGAGCAATTTGCAGTAAATCCGCTAGTTGAAATGGGGAAGTCAAGATTTCATGTTTCTGGCCTTGTTCATGATGAAAGTGGTTTTCCGATAAGGGATCCAAGCACAATATCAAAAGTTATTGAACATTTAGACTCAAAAATTAGATTATCAGCAGAGGAGATTTCTATCTATAGTGAGTACATGCTTCAAGATGCCGATATAGTAGTAGTTGCATATGGTAGTGTAGCCCGAAGTGCTTTGAAGGCAGTTAAACAAGCGAGATCAGACAAAATTCCTGTAGGCTTTTTTAAGCCTATCACTGTTTGGCCCATGCCAACCTCACGACTTAAACTAATATTTAAAAATGCTCAAAGTATAATCGTTCCAGAGATGAATACAGGGCAGTATGCTAAAGAGATGTCTCGGTTGAATAAATTGAACAGACATGTAGAATCTTTAACAAAAACTAATGGTGAGTTGATTACACCAGATGAAATATTAGACGTAATTATGAAAATGTGGGTGCAGATTACGGAGATGTGAATAGAATGAATATAAAATTGCTTGAAAAGTATCAATCAAAAATTAATTCAGCTTATGTAAACCCAGGTATTACACTTTTACTTGAAAACTTCACAAAAGAAGTTCTTTTTGATTTTGAAGTTACAGTTAAAATTCATTCAGATCCACTTCAAGTACCTGATAATCTGTATAAATTAATAAAGATATTTAATTCATTCTCTATTTTCACGATAAAAAATATAGAAGAGACTAATTTACTAGAAGAACAAAAAGTTGAATTGAAAAGTTTTCAAATGGAGAATATCATTGAAATTAATTACGAAACACTCAAAAAAGAGGAAAGTATGGCTTTGTATGAGACAATTAAAAATGCCTCTTCGTTAGTAGGATCAATGCTTACCGATATTCTACTCAACTCTTCAAAAATAGCCAATGTATTCAGGGCTTCAAGAATTATATTAGAAAAAGGGTATAAACCTGGAACTTCTATCGATGAAATGATATATATAACTATGACAGCGATAACAGGTGGCTTTGCAGGAGGATTTAACAGGGCTATCTTATTTGTTGAAGACAGTGGTGATTTCAAGGTTCATAGAGTTATAGGACCTGAAAATGAAATGGAAGCCCACAAAACTTATGAAAAGTTTGAAACACTTGAAACAAACATTGATTCATATTTGTCTCAATATGAGTTTGGAATGAGTTATTTTTCAAATTTAGAAAAAAGGATAAAAGGTATTATTATTAAAAAAGAATTGTTAATAGATAATGATCTTTTTAAATACGCAGTTGAATCGCATAGCACTATTAAATTACCTGTAAGTCGATTGGAGGAAAAGATAGTAAATTTACTTGATTTAAGAGGAGAAATAGCTATTTCACCAATAGAAATAGAGGATGAAAAACTTGCGTTTTATCTTTGCGATAATAGATACAACGGGAAACCAATTACAGATGATCAAATCGAGATTCTAGATTATTATGCCAAAGAAAGTGGTGTGATGTGGCAAAACAAAATTTATCAGAGTTTATTAAAAAAAGATGCTCAGATAGATTCTCTTACAGAGATTGGAAACAGAAGAAGTTACGAAAATTATATTTCTTCTATAAAATATCTAAAAAATCAGAAAATAGCCTTAGTTGTTCTTGATTTAGACAACTTCAAAAAGGTAAACGATACATATGGCCACGAAGAAGGAGACTCACTCTTAAAAAAATTTGCGCAACTATGTGTTGATAATTTGAGAAAAAAAGATAGTATATTCAGATATGGTGGCGATGAGTTCGTAATAATTTTAGAAGGGGTTAAAAAAGAAGAGGTTTATTCTATTTTGAAAAGAATAAACCGTAAACTAAAACAAGAGATGAATGTCACTTTTTCTGCGGGAGTAGCGTATGGTAACAGCCATGAAATAGATTTACTTTTCAAAATTGCCGACCAAAATCTATACATGGCAAAAGGGCAAGGAAAAAATAAAATTATCATCAATTAAGATATTATACCGTCTGTAATTGTCATTGCCCCTAAAAGGATAAATGCTACTCCAGCAATTTTGCTAAGTTTTTCTTCCGAAACGTTATTAGCGAATGTTGCAGCCATTTTTGAACCTACAGCACCACCTACAACCGCGAAAGCTAACAAATCCCAAGGGATTGGGGCATACAACGCATGAGAAACAGCACCAGATAATGCTGTAAAAGCCATTATCAGAACAGAAGTTCCTACTGCAACGTGAATTTTATATCTTAAAACCAGGGTAAGTATAAGAAGTATCATCACTCCGCCGCCTGCACCGACAAAACCAGCTATAAATCCGATTAACAAACCCCAAAGTATTGAGCTAGTAATTCTTTTGACATTATTTATATTTGGATCATTTTTATGTTTTTCTTGAATAGTTTGTATTCTTTGATGTAAAGGCTTCCTTATGAAATTTATACCGATTAATAAGATTGCAACTCCAGTAAATCCTCCTAATCCGGCTGAAGGAACATATGAAGAAATCCAAGTTCCAATTATAGCCCCCACAATTGCACTTATTGCCATCTGTAATCCAGATTTTAAATCAATATTACCGTTTCTTCTATAAGTATTTGCTGCTACCAACGATGCCACCACATCCGTCGCTAAACTTATTCCTATAGCTTCAAAAGTTGGAATATCTAAAAAAGTTATTAAAACAGGTACAATTACCGCTGCAGCACTTGCTCCAATTATTCCTGTAACAGCTCCAGCGCCCCAACCGGCTAGAACTGAGATTATGTATTGACTTATCATATTTTTTTGACCTCCAAAAAAGTTTTTATAATGTCTTTAAAAACACTAAAACATGCATTTTGAAAATTAGTTTATTTCTAAAACGTCTATTTATTTAGCCTAATGCTACATCGAGGACCAGCATCAGCAAAAATCCAAAAATCAGTGAGAAAGTAGCCGTTCTTTCGTATCCGTGAGAATGTGTTTCTGGGATTATCTCATCGCTGATAACGTACAGCATAGCCCCTCCCGCAAATGAAAGAAAAAAAGGTAAGGCTGGTTTCATTAAGACCACTAGAGATGCCCCAAGTAAACCTCCTATAGGTTCGACTAATCCTGTCAAAAAACTCCAAAAGAAACTTTGTTTTCTTGAATAATTTGCTTTAATTAAAGAGAAAGCTGTCGCTGTCCCTTCTGGAATATTTTGTAGTCCTATAGCAACTGCTACAGTAATACCATTAGCAATCATTCCACCACCAAAACTCACCCCTACAGCCATTCCTTCCGGAAAGTTATGGAGTGCTATTGCGATAACGAACAACCATATCTTCTTTAAACGGGCTAACTCAGGTCCTTCATGTCCCTTTAAAAAATGTTCATGAGGGGAGAAGGTATCCATTAATTCAATAGTAAGTGCGCCAAGAAATATCCCTAAAATAGTTATTAATATTCCACCCGTGTCTAAAGATGGAATTATAAGTGAAAAAACAGTAGCTGCGAGCATAACACCGGCAGCAAATCCTAAAAACATATCTAAATTTTTTTCGCTTAACTCTTTTTTGAAAAACAATACTGGAATAGCTCCAATTGAAGTAGCAAGACCAGCGATCAGACTTGCTAGGGTTCCAAATATCCATATTTGAGAACTGGTTAATTCGTTCATCTTAGCCCTCCTTGTAGGTTGTTTTTTTAGTTTTGTGAATTTAGTGAAGAATATTAATTTCAAAAGCCGATTAATATTCTTTCAGGAAGAAGCTTTTTATCCCACAACAATTCTTAATTATAATATCTCTGTTTTGCGCAGATATTACAACCGATATAACTTTAAGTTAGAATTACGATTGCAACTTCTTGTTATATTTGATATAATTTAATGATTCTTCGGAGTAGGCTAGGGGGTGAAAGGGAGAAATCTGTACGGGGTATTGACTAAATTTTTGTACCTTTAAAAAAAACACTTGATTTATGTTATAATAAAAAATAATCAACAGGTTAAAGATCATTTATTAGGAGGAATCACATGGCTAACGATCAAAAACAAAAAAGGGGTAATAGCTTTAATTTCATAATCATAACATTAATTTTCTTTGCTGGGTTAGCTATTTTTCAATTTTTTATGTACAGAAATCTTCAGCCTCAGTTTCAAGTAATATCAAGAGATATTACATTTACTATTTACGAAGACCTTTCCGTGGATTTTGCAACCAAAGTAGAAATACTAACAGAAAACGAGAGAGATTACGAAACCTTGGTAGAAGGGTTTAACACCCCCGATGAAGAAAAGCTTTCTCTTTTTCAACAATCTTTGGATAATTTAAAAGAACAAATCCCAAGAGATTTTGTGGTTTTATCTTATGAGTCAACCGTAAATTCCAATTCTCCAAGGATTTATGTGAATGAAACGGTTAAATTGGAAGGGTTGGTTTATAGAAATGATAGAGGAAATATTGAATTTTCTCTTTCTGGACAACTTTTAAGTGCTCAGAATGAGGAAGTGACTGTAAGTATTCATTATCCTTATGGTTGGGAAGTCTTAAGTGTAAATCCTACTCCCACTTATATAGACCAGAATGTTATAGGCTATTCCTATACCGGGGCATTAGGTTATCCCACGATAGAATTCCAATCTAAATAGACTATCGTAAAAATGGGGGAATTGTAATGGTTATTTTATATTTATTAGTTGTCCTTTCTCTCACAATATCAATTGTTAATATTTTTCTTATGATCCGTTTAGGCAACTTTTTACAAGAAAATAACGAGACAGGGGAAAAATATGAAAATTTTGAGGAAGAAAAAAACCTCTATTTAGCAAGATTTCAAAAGATAACCTCCACAAGATTAAGGGCCTTAGATAATAAAATAGAATTGGTTGATCAACTTATGAAAGATTTAGATGATGCTTATGCTAAAACTTTTTCATTGTTGACAGATTTAGAAAGGAAATTAGATTCGTATAAGAGACAAGAAATTGAAACTAAAGTCCAAAACACAAAAAATTTAGAAGATCAGAAGGATAATAAAAATCAAAAAGAGACAGTTGAAAAAGACGATAGACTAAGGGTTTACGAGCTTTCAAGAAAATTAAATATATCAAGTAAAAAGTTGGTTGATTTTATTAACACAAATACCGATTTGGATGTTTCTAACCATTTGGTGAAGTTGACACCAGAAGAAGAAAAAATGATATTTGAGAAAATCAAAGAAGTTCCCAACATCTCGTCAAAGAAAGAAAATATTCCATCAAATATCGATATGGCTAAAGATAAAAATATAAATATAAGTAAAGATAATGTTAACTATAAATACGACAAAACTAACAAAATTCTTGAGTTGTCCAAAAATGGCTATACCCCTCAAGAGATAGCTAAGGAATTGAAAATTGGTGTAGGTGAGATAATGCTTGTTCTAAGTTTGTTTAATAATGAGGAGAAATAAAGATGAATCTTTCTTTCTTAAAAGAGTCAGGCAAAATTTGAACTTTTCCTATTGTTGATAGAATTTCAGCCGTTTTTTTTACAGTAAATTCACTGGTTTCGAACAAGAGATATTTAGATTTTAAAAGGTGAGAATATTTAGATATCTTTTTAAAAAAACTTTGACCATCGTATCCCCCATCAAGAGAAATTCTAGGCTCATATCTTAAAAAACAATTTTGTTCTATAAAAGAAGTTTCAACATATGGAGGATTTGAAATTATCAATTCTACTTCCTCAATCTCTTTCAAAAATGGATCTAAGCAATCACCAATTTTAAATTCAACATTGACACCTAATCTCTGAGCGTTGTATTGAGCTACTTTTATCGCAGCTTCTGAAATATCAGAAGCCTGAACCTTAATTTTTGGTAATTGTTTTTTTATCGAGATTGCTATCACACCAGAACCTGTCCCTATATCAATTACATGTTTTATATTTTTATTTTTTATAAGATTGACTGCTAATATTACTAAATCTTCAGTTTCTATCCTGGGTATTAGTACATTTTCATCTACAAAAAACTCATTTCCTAAAAAAGAAACCTTTTTTGTAAAGTACTCGATAGGATACCCTTCTTTAAGATGTTTAAGTAAAAAATCGAAAGTTTGGTGAGAAATTTCTACTTCTGAATCTTTAAGAAAAAAAGATATATCTTTATCTTCAATTTTTGATAATATTTTCAATATACGAAAGGGGGAGATTTTAAACTCCCCCTGAATTTTACTTACTAACTCTGTTATCTTCATTATCTTACCTCAAATTCCCAAAAGATTTCTAACTTCTTCACTTGCCATCTGCGGATCCCAAGGGGGATCAAAGGTAAGTTCGATATCTACATCGTTGATTTGTTCTATTTCTTTTACCTTCTCTTTTGCATTTTCAATTATTAAACCGGCCAAAGGGCACATTGGGGTGGTTAATGTCATCAATATATGAACGTTATTGTTCTCATCTATATCTACCTTGTATATCAAACCTAATGAAACGATATCGAATCCAATTTCCATATCATAAACCTCTTTCAGAGCATTTATGATTTTATCTTTTTCTATATCAGGCATGTGTAAGCCTCCTTCAAAACATATCAGAATTGAGAATTATTGAAGATTCTTCTTGAAATTTTTGGAATTCAGTTGGTAAAACTTTATCAAAATATTCTTGAGCTTTTTTGTCTTTTAAGTTAAAAATTATTTGGTCTTTTGCTTCTTCAAAAGTTAACTGTTTTTCTGGGTATTTTCGTTCTATTTTTAAAAGAGCATATGTATCGTTTTGCGAATCATACAAAAGAGGTGTTGTAATAAATCCTGGAGGATTGCTTTTCACAGTTTGTACAATCGAATTTGAATCATCTTTAAGATTTATTCTCATAGAGGTAGCTGAATCAGTTTGTTCGAATACTTCATCATATGTGTAATAACCTTCAATAATACGATTGTATGTGTAAGAAGCATCTTCTGTGCTATTGAATACAATTAGCTTTATATCAGCTGCAGGATCAGATTTATAGATGGCTTTGTTGTTTTGATATTCCTTTGCAATTTCTTCGTCGGTTACTTCTGCCTCTTGAACAATTTTGGTATAAAGCGCAGCTATAGAATTATTGTATAATGTTGAATAATATGCATCTTCTAAATAATTTGTTTTTGAAGTGTAACCTAAGGCGAGAAGATAATTTTCTATTTCTTCGTCAGGTATTCCAACGTCTTTAAAGGCTTTTGAAAAGTTTTCCTCAATGTTATTCCACGTTTGTTTGCGTTGTAAATCTATGTTTTTTTGTTCGACGAATTGTATAAAAAGAACTTGATTGACTATTTTTAAAGCTTGATCTTCTAAATATGTATTCATGAGTTCAACACCTGTAGCTGTTCTTGTTAAAACAGAATAAAACTCGGGATAAGAATTATAAATATCTGACAAAAGGTAAACTATTTGAGATCTTGATATTAATAGTTCTTCACTAAGTGTTTCTTCATTAACTTTTGCAAAGGTTGCTTGCTCCAATGGTTGATAGATTATTTTTGGATAAAGAATAGTTGAAATAAGAAATACAAAAAATAACAATAGTTGAGCTTTTTTCCTCAAGATATTTGCCTCCTCATAAAATTCCTTCTTCGATGAATCTCTTAATAGGATTAAATGTTTTTCTATGCTCTGATATTATACCATACTTTTTTATGCTTTCAATGTGTTTCCTGGTAGGATAGCCTTTATGGGTTATAAAGCCATAATTAGGATATAGTTCATGTAGTTGATTCATATATATATCTCTTTCGTATTTTGCTACAATAGATGCGGCTCCTATCAGAGGGGATGTTTGATCTCCTTTGACAATACAATCGTAGTTATAATCAAGTTTGAAGAACTTTCCATCAATAATTACATAATAATCGTTGGCGTTTTCCTCTACGATTTTTTCTAATAACTTAATCATTGCTAGCTCAGTTGCCTTGAATATATTTATTTCATCTATCAATTGTGAAGTTGAAAAATTGCTATAATATTTAAAATTTCTCGTTATTTGAAAGTATCTTCTTTCCCTTTGTTTTGGAGATAGTGATTTTGAATCTTTTCCAATTTTTGCTAATAACTCACCCTCTTTTTTTGATTCTATAACAACAGCACCAACAAAAACAGGCCCAGCTAATGGGCCTCTTCCAGCTTCATCTATTCCAATTATTTTTTTGTACTTATTTAAAAGAGTTATTTCAATATTTTCTTTCATCTTAACCACCTTTGAAAATAACTATTTACTCTTTTTCGTAAGGGACTCCGTCAGCTGCAGGTGCTCTTGTTCTACCAACAAATCCTCCAACGACAATTATAGTCAAAACGAAAGGCAATAAATTTAGTAAAGCTTTGATTTCTGAAGGGAGAACCATCAAAGTTTGAAGTTGAATGTTCATAGCTTCTGCAGCGCCGAAAAGCAAAGCTGCCCACATGGTCCCAATAGGATTCCAATTGCCTAATATCATAGCTGCCAAGGCAATGAATCCTTTGCCCGCAGGCATCTGTTCTTGAAACTGTCCTATATCACCTAGGGCTAGATACATTCCTCCTAATGCAGCAAGAACTCCACTCATTAAAACTCCAAAGTATCTTATCGCTTTTACGTTTACACCTAGCGTATCAGCAGCCCTGGGATTTTCCCCTACGGATCGCATTCTTAAGCCTAAAGGAGTTTTGTAAAGTAAAAACCAAGATCCAATGATTACTACTATTGCAATGTAGAAGAAAGAACTGATCTCTCCAAAAATTTCTCCAATGAAAGGAATGTTTTGAATTGCCTCAATTTTTACCGTTGGGATTTTAGCAACAAAGTCTGTTTGACCTTCTTGTCCAAAAACAGGTTTCATCAAAAAGCCAGTGAATCCTTGAGCGATTAGAATCAAAGCTGTGGCAGAAACGATTTGATTTGCGGACCATTCTATAGAAACATAGGCATGTAAAAATGCCAAAAGTAAACCTCCGGCCATACCTAAAAGAAGTCCAATCCAAGGGTTTCCAGTAAGAAAAGTAACAGCCACCCCGATGAAGGCTCCTAATTTCATTATACCTTCTAAAGCAATATTTGTTACGCCGGTTATTTCACTGTAAACTCCTCCAATTCCAGCAAAAATCAATGGTAATGCAGAAAGAATCGTTAATTTATAAAATAAAGGTGAAGCAAAAGCGGTAAATATAGCTTCAAACCAATTCATTCATCTTCACCACCTTGAAGTGTATTAGGGGATTTTTTCTTTCCGAGCTGAGAAGCCTTTATGATCCAAGTTCGTATTATTCTATCCGCTGCGACAAAGTATATTATTATTCCTTGTATAACAACAATAATATCATCTGGTACACCTATAGTTTGCATAGCATTTGAACCAGATCTTAGTGAGGAGATGAGAAAAGCTGCAAAAATAATACCTATAGGATTGTTTTGACCGATCAATGCAATAGTTATTCCATCAAAACCTCTATCGCTTGTAAATGCACCAAAAATTCTATGATGAACGGACATAACTTCTAAAGCACCAGCTAAACCAGCTAACGCTCCTGAAATAGCCATTGTAAGTACAATATTTTTACTTATTGATATTCCTCCATACTCTGCTGCATATGGATTGAATCCCACAGCTTTAACTTCATATCCAGTTGTTGTTCTCTCTAATATTATATAAATAACAATTGCCGCAACGATGGCTATTAAAATACTAGAAGGAATGGTAGATGCTTGGACTGTTAACAGTGGAGGAAGTTGAGCACTTTCTGCAATTTCAGGGGATTTTGGAACGCCTGCACCTACAGCAAATGGTCCGGCTACCAGATAATTGGTAATATGATAAGCTATCCAGTTCAACATAATGGTAGTTATAACTTCGTGGGCACCTGTTTGAGCTTTAAGCCACCCTGCTATAGAGGCCCAAAAGGCTCCTCCAGCCATCCCTGCCAGAATAGTCAAAGGTATTGCTATAGCAGAAGGGACATTACCTAAGCTCAGTCCTACCGCTACCGCCATTATCCCACCCATAGCCATTTGACCTTCCGCACCTATATTGAATACTCCTGCTCTGAATCCAAATCCTACAGCCAAACCAGTTAGTAACAAACTTGTCATTTTTGTTATATTGTCCGCCCAGGAAAGCCTGCTACCAACTGCGCCTTTAATCATAGCTCCATAGGCTTTTAAGGGGTTTTGGCCTATGGCTAAAATTATAATTGCTGCAATTAAAAGTGAAACTACAACCGCTAAAAAAGGAACTAGAAAAGACATCCATCTTGATTTCATAAGTTTTGAGGAAGAAGTCACTTTATTAGCGCCTCCTATTTATAGACTTTTAATTTCTCCAGCCTCTTCCATTAATTTTACTTCATCTAAACTCTTTCCTGCCATCATTAAACCGATCTCTTCGATTGTTAATTGACCATTTTCAAATTCACCCATGGATTTTCCTTCATACATAACCATTATTCTATCAGATAGAGACAAGATTTCGTCGAGTTCCATAGATATAAGTAAAATAGCAACTCCTTCTTGCCTCAAGTGTATCAATTCTTTGTGAACATATTCTATTGCTCCCACGTCTAATCCTCTTGTTGGTTGAGAAACAACTATAAATGTTGGTGAAGTGCCAATTTCTCGCGCTATGATAACTTTTTGTTGGTTTCCACCCGATAAGTTTCCTGTATATATATCAATCTCAGGTGGTCTAACGTCAAATTTTTCAATGAGATCTTTGGAGAAATCCCTTATACCATCAAATTTTAGGAATCCTCTTTCTGAAAATTGTGGTTTGTCATGAGAACCTAAAATTAGGTTAAAATAATTTGGGAATTCATGAACCATACCTCTTTTTTGTCTATCTTCAGGTATGTGAGCTATGCCTAGCTCTCTTAATTCTTTCACAGATAAATTACTGACCTCTTTCCCTTGAAAATAGTACTTGCCTCTTTCTATTTTTCTGAGCCCAGTTAAGGCCTCGGCGAGTTCAGACTGTCCATTTCCTGCTACTCCTGCGATCCCTAGAATCTGGTTTTTTCTAACTTCAAAGGTAATACCTCTTACGGCATCTAACTTTCTATTGTCTTTTACCCATAAATTTTCAACTTTCACAAGTACTTCTCCTGGTTCTATACCTGGTCGATCTATACTTAGAACAACTTCTCTTCCAACCATCATATTAGCCAATTCTTTTTCGTTTGTCTCTGAAGTTTTAACGTTACCCGTAACCTTCCCAAGTCTCATAACGGTAATATTATCGCTTATCTCCAGCACTTCTTTCAATTTATGGCTAATGAAAATAATAGTCTTACCATCTTTTTTGAGACTTCT